>CAKTVK010000025.1 GCA_934623455.1 uncultured Eggerthellaceae bacterium
CTTCGTATTCGCCAAACGTGTCCAGGTGGGCGCCGTGGCCCGAAACAATTTTCGAGAACACGTCTTCGGCCACCAGCGACGTGCCGCACACGTAGTCAATGCCCAGCTGCATGTAGGCGCGCTCGTGGTCGGGGTTGTACAGGCGCGCAATAACGTGGGGAATGCCGCATAGACGGCTGGCCACTTCCGCAACCATCAGATTCGTGTTGTCATACTGGGTAACCGCCGCCAAAACGTCGCATTCCGCCGCGCCCGCGTGATTCAGAACCTCTTCATCGAAGCCCACACCGCGCACGGTTAAGCCATCGAAGTTGCGCCCCAAGTTGCGAAACGCCTGGGGGTCGCGATCGATGACGCACACGTTGTTGCCGTTTTCCGAAAGCAAGCTGGCAAGCTGCGAGCCCACACGCCCGCACCCTACAACAATGACATTGCTCACGATTTCCCTTTCCTTTGCTTTGGAGCCTTGGGGGGCTGGGCTGGGCCTTGCAGCACGCCCCGCAGAACAGTTCGCCCGCAGCCCTTTTCCGGCTCCACCTTATTGGCTACATCTTAGCCATTTCGCCCAGCGTATTGTTGTACCAGTTCGCCGTGTTCGGTGGACAGTACTTTGCCGCCGCCGAATATGTAATGGAATAGCCGTAGCCATCGGCCAGGCCCTTCACGTGGGCGTAGATGGCATCGGTCCAGTTAAACCAGATGGAAGCACCCCAGCCCCATGCGTTGTGGGGCAGGAAGCAGTGCGCGCCCTTGCCGCTTTCCGTGTTAGAAATAGCCGGTGACCAGCGCGGATCCACGCCATAATCCCATGCTGCCTGCGCAAAATCGCAGCCGTGGCCCGCCAGATTCGAACCCGCCAGATACGCATCAATACGCTGCGTCCACTCCTCCACGAACGCCTCTTCACCCACGGAGAAGTCCACTTGCGCCACGGCGCTTTCGCCGCCATAAGCGCGCTGCTTCGCCTGAACTTCCTGGATATGCACGCGCTCGGCCGCAAGACGCGCCTCTTCCTCTTCACGGCGCTGCTGCTCAATGCGATCGGAAAGCGTTTTGAAATCGGCCGTTGCGTTCAACGGCGCTAAGTCGTTCAGTGCGGTGCGGCGGGCAAACGCGTTCGCGAACACATCGGTGGTCGTTGCATTTGCGCTGTTCGCAGCAGCAGAAGCGCCGGATGCCGATGAAGCCGTGCCCGATGCGATAGAAGCGGTAGAGGAGGAATCCACGCCCAACATGCCCGTTGCAGCTTGAGCGCCTGCCTCGTTGGTATCGTCCTCGGAATCCGTTGAGCCCGATGAGGCACCCGCTTCTTGAGCGGCCGTGGCGGACTGCCCGACTTGGGCAGTGGCGTTTGAAGCACTCGGCGGCGTAATATCGCTGCTCACCGTGATGCGCGCCTTGAACGACCCCGAGGAACCCAGGCCCATTGAAACTTGATTCGGCGTGAGCATATTCGAAGAAGCGAACCCGATAACGGCAGCAAGCACGCACACGCACACGCCGCCGATAACCGCTTTCGCGGCAAAGCTCTTCTTCGCCTTCTTCACACTTTTTCTGCTGGCCATACAACCTTCTCTAAATCAGCGGCACTGCCAATAAACGGTGCATCTTTCATCTGCGCGCGAAAGCGAAGATGCCTTGTGCGCAGCGAAGACCGTTCACGCGGGCGCATGTTCAACTAATAAAACAAGCGAATATTGTAGCATCTGGCGCAAAAAGAGCCTAATCGAGCGCCTTCGCATATGAAGGCTTCTTCACGTTTTGTTCGCTTTTCGCGCTTCTGGGCATGCGGGCGCTTCAGTGCGCCGCGCGCGGGTGGCGGCACATCGCCACTGGTCCGTGCCCCCTTCCATGCCGGCGCCGCTGGCACCGCCGCCCTTCCCCCTGGCGGGTCGTGATGCCCAAATGCGCCGTGGTACCCTTGATCGTGCCTCGGTGCTTCCAGCGAAACGCGCCGCCGCGCCCAAATGCGATACAACACCACTCCAAAACCGCCACGACAGACGGATTTCAACCCTGCTTGTTGAAAAAACGGGGTCAGACTCGGGCAAATCGACGATAATCGGTGGTTGCGATGCCCGCTCGGGCGACTCCCAGCAGATGCCATCCCGCAAAGAAAACCAGAGCAACCTTGTGACCTGGGGAAACGAAAAGACAATGCCTGTATCGTCTCCATCAGTCATCCCCAACGGCCCAAATCGCACGCGCAGACCACCGATTATCGTCGATTTGCCCGAATTCAAGGTCGATTTCGTAACAACCACCCCTGCGGGCCGCAAACCTTGTAAATTCAGACGAACCCCTGCCCAGTGGACCGCTCGTTACAGCAATCGCCCCCCTTCACCGCCCTTTGCTGCCAGCGCGCAACCCCTACCCTTCCCCTTCCCGTTTATCATTGTTTTGTAACGTATTCCCATCTCGGGAGCATACGCCCCAGCCGGTTGCTATACTGTAGCCTGAAAAAAACTGCACGTAACACACTTCCGTTCCCGCGCATTTCACTTTTGCACGAAAACGAATATCACGTAGAAGAGGTAGCATGATGCCTATCGTTGATGCGCATTGTCATATTTACCCGGAAAAAATTGCCGCCCGCGCGGTGCAATCTGTCGGCGATTTCTATTCTTTGGAGATGGACGGCGATGGCACCGCAGGTCGCCTGCTTGAGTACATGAAACAAGGCGGCATCACGCATGCCATCGTCCATTCCGTAGCCGTGAAACCGCATAACGTGACCAGTATCAATAACTTCATCATCGAACAATGCCAGCAGCACCCTGAATTCATTGGATTCATGACCATGCATCCCGATTTTGATAATCCCGAAGCCGAAATCGAACGCTGCCTGGCTGCGGGGCTGCGCGGCATGAAGATTCACCCCGATACCCAGTACGTAAATGCCGACGATCCGCGCATGATGCGCATTTACGAGATGATCGAAGGCCGCGCATGTCTGATTCTGCACGCGGGCGATTACCGCTACGATTATTCGCACCCGCGCCGCATCAAGAACATTTGCCACACGTTTCCCCAGCTGAAAGTGAACGCAGCGCATTTCGGCGGCTGGAGCGTGCCCGATATGGCGGTGGAATATATGAAGGATGAGAGCTGCTTCATGGACTGCTCCAGCTCATTTACATTCGTGGGCGCCCAGCGCGCGAAGGAGCTCATCCGCATCTACGGCGCCGATCGCATTTTGTTCGGCAGCGACTTTCCCATGTGGGAACCAACCTCTGAGCTGGCATTTTTGCGCAGCCTTGATCTGACCGACGACGAGATGGAAAAAATCCTATGGAAGAACGCCGAGCGCTTCCTAGGGTTTTCCGTAGCGTAGCAGAACTTCGCACATTCGCATCACAGAACACCGGAAAGGAGTCCTGCCATGATAATGGGTCTATCGCGTGAAAACTTCATCGGCCTTGCTGTGCTGACCTGCGGATCTTTCGTCACACTGCTCAACCAAACGCTTATCACCCCTGCGCTTTCCACCATCATGGTAGAATTCGCCATCGATACGGCAACGGTGCAGTGGCTCGTGAACGGCTTCACCATCGTGAACGCCATTATGGTGCCTATTGTGGCGCACCTTATTGACAACTACAGCACGCGCACGCTGTTCACCTGCGCCATGGTCGCTTTCCTTGCGGGATCGCTTTTCGCCGCGTGGGGCCCGTCTTTCCAGCTGCTGCTGGTTGGCCGTATGCTGCAAGCCGTGGGCGCGGGTATGCTCATGCCCATGTGCCTGACCGAGCTCATGACATCGTTTCCCGTGGAGCATCGCGGACAAGCGATGGGCGTATTCGGCCTGGTCAATGCCGTTGCTCCTACTGCTGGTCCGACGCTTTCCGGTCTTGTCATCGACTCGTTTAACTGGCATGTTCTGTTCTATATTGTCTCGGGCCTTTCCGCAGCGGGCATCATCGCGGGCCTGATTGCGCTCAAAAATGGCGATGGCGGCAAGCGCGAGCGCAAAAGCCGCTTGGACAAGCTTTCCGTGATCTCTTCTTCTTTGGGCCTGGGTTCGTTGCTGTACGGCTTCAGCATGATGGGCACCGTAGGATTTTCGCCCCTGGTTATTGGTTCTATTGTGCTGGGCCTGCTTATCCTGGCATTCTTCGTGCATCGTCAACTTCACATGGATTGTCCCATGCTGAGGGTGGACATCCTGAAGAATAAGCGTTTCGCCATTTCGACCATCATCATCGTGGTGCTGCAACCGGGACTTATGTGCGGACCGATTCTTATCCCCATCTTCATTCAATCGACGCTGGGCTATTCCGCCACCATGTCCGGCCTGACCATGATTCCGGGCGCCATTCTTATGGCGGTTCTGAACCCTATTGTAGGACAGCTCTTCGACAAGAAGGGGCCGCGCAAGCTAGCAATTTGCGGTGGCGCAGTTTTCACGGTTGCCACCATTCCCATGTGCTTTTTCAACCTGGATACGCCCTTATGGGCCGTGGGTGCGTGCATGGCCATGCGCAACGCAGCTTTTGCCCTGATCAATATGCCCATTAGCACGTGGGGCATGAACGCGCTTGACGATAGGTTGATGAGTCACGGTTCATCCATTAGCAACACCACCCGCATGGTGGCAGGCGCCCTGGGAACGGCAATTATTGTTTCCATCTCGACGTTTGCAACGAACATAGGCACGGGCGCAGGTCTTGAGATCCATGCCGCAAACGCGCTGGGCTTTGATGTTGCGTTCGCTTTCTCTTCCTGCATTGCCACGCTGGTCATGGTTCTGTCCATTGCACTGGTGAAAAGCAACAAGGCGCACAACATGAGCGCCGACGAAGGCGGATTGCGCCGCTTCACGCTGGAGCAGATCATGAAGCGCGACGTGTTCACCATCAACGACACCGCAACGGTTGCAGAAGCCGCTGCCGCATTTGTGGAGAAGGACGTCAGCGCTGTTCCGATTGTGAACGCGCAAGGCAAAGCGGTGGGCTTTATCTCCGACGGCGACATTTTACGTGCACTTTCCGGCGAGGAAAGCAACAAGGAATACGTTGACCCGGTGAGCATGCTTATCCGCAGCTCGGTGGGTAGCGCCCATTCCGCAGGATTCGAAGAGCGCCTGAATGGCCTGATGGAGCAGCCGGTCACCTCCATTGCGCATATGGGCATCATTTGCGTGGATATCCATGATCGTCTGTCCGTGGTATGCCGCGTGCTGGGCGAGAACCACCTGAAGAAGGTACCTGTGCTCGATGACGGCGTTATCGTGGGCATCATCAACCGCTCGGACATCACGAAGTTCGCCATGGCGCAGTACATGAAAAGCCACGAATCGCTGCTGATGCAGCAAAACGCCGAGGCGTAGTAACGCAGCTTCTTCGCGCGCCGCTACGCGCTTGTGGCTACACTATTTCGAACCGACCCCCAGGAAGTGTTGCCACAAGCGTCAAACTGCCCCCCAGCGCGGCAACGTACCTGCGCAAAGAATCGACACTCATTGCCCCAAGATCACCATTTTCCATACGAGAGACGCGGTTCTGCGACACGCCGATAGCCTTTGCGACCTGCACCTGCGTCATGTGAGACGTTTTTCGAGCTTCACGAAGATTGTATGCCTCGACTAAAGCCTGGGTTTCCCGCTCCGCCTGCTCCATCTGGACAGGCGTCACTCCTCGTTTAGCCAGATATTCGTCCAAGTTGCTCATTCCTGCTCCTCTAGTTTTTCCAAATGGTCAAAATAAATTGTCTCCGCCTTAGGAATCGCTCTCTTATACCATTCAGACCATTTCGTCTTGCCACTTTTCCCTTTAGCCTTATCCCCACCAAGCAGCATAACTGCATTTCTCAAGGGATCAAAAGCGAAGATGATCCTTATTTCCGATCCCCTTGGAGACGCGGGTCGTAGTTCTTTCAGATTTTTGACGCGAGACCCTGAGAGCGTATCCACCAAAGGCCTACCTAAATGGGGACCCTCCTGCTCTAACCTCTTCAATGAAGCAAATATCTTTGCAATCGTCTCGGTATCTAAGTTATCAAGCCAATCAACGATGTATTCAAGTTCAACCTTCCACATATATCCTCGCTTTTCAGATTATATAGTTTATAAGCTATATTTTCAAGAATAGGCCCCATGAATTTATAACGCGTCGCTCCTCAAAGCCCAATAAACTATTCATTTATATAACTTGACAACGAACATTTGTTTGCTTATAGTAGCATAACATAAAAGCGAACAGAAGTTCTTATTTTTGGAATTTAACGAAGGCTCTGCCTATCAACCGCAGGCTGCGAAGGAGGTGCTTGTGGACGTTCTTGCGAAGCTGGAAATATTAGCAGACGCTGCGAAATACGATGTCGCTTGCACCTCTTCGGGGGTGGATCGCGGTGCGCGTAAAGGACAGCTTGGCAACGCCCTGTCCGCCGGCTGCTGCCACAGCTTCACCGCAGATGGACGCTGTATTTCTCTGCTGAAAGTTCTCATGACAAACGTGTGCGTCTACGATTGTGCTTACTGCGCAAGCCGACATTCGAACGAAGTAAAGCGCGCCGCATTTACCCCACAAGAGCTTGCCGATTTAACCATATCGTTTTACCGGCGCAACTACATCGAAGGGCTTTTCCTGAGTTCGGGAGTCATTAAAAACGCCGATTACACCACCGAACTTATGATTCAAACGTTGCGAATACTGCGCGAAGAGCATCGCTTCAACGGCTACATTCACGCGAAAGCGGTTCCTGGCGCCTCTCCCGAACTTGTTGACCAGCTGGGCAGACTCGCCGACCGCATGAGCGTAAATATGGAGCTGCCCAGCCAAAAGAGTTTGCAACTGCTTTGCCCGCAGAAAAGCAAGCAGTCAATTTTGGCACCCATGCGCCAGATTCGCGACAGCTCTGCCGAAGATGCTGAATCGCGCAGCCTTGCGCGTAGAAACACAACATATCTGGCACATTCCCGCCCCCGCAGAAAACAGCGTGCGTTTGTTCCCGCAGGTCAAAGCACCCAAATGATCATCGGTGCAACCCCTGAAAGTGATTTTCAAATACTAACGCTGTCAGCCGCGCTCTATCAACAAATGGACTTGAAGCGCGTGTTTTTTAGCGCTTACCTTCCTGTAAACGCCGATGCGCGCTTACCGCAAAACGACGCCATACAGCTCAATCGCGAGCATCGTCTTTACCAGGCAGATTGGCTCTTGCGCTTCTACCAATTCGACGTGACCGAAATAATCGATGAAACTCATCCCTTCCTGGAAACCGATGTTGATCCAAAAGCGAATTGGGCGCTCAACCACCTGGACTTCTTCCCTGTTGAAATCAACAGGGCGCCCCTTGAAGAGCTTCTGCGCGTCCCCGGTATTGGCGCAAAAGGAGCACGCCTCATCGTGAAAGCACGCCATACGCATGCGCTGGGAGAAACAGAACTCAAAAAACTGGGCATTGCCTATAAACGCGCGCGCTTTTTCATCACCTGCAACGGTTCCTATTGCGGCTCAGGCGTGGATTTCTCACGCGAGGGACTTCATAGCGTGCTTGCAGACCCTATCAACGGAGGACGTCACGGAAGACGCGCCGATAAGGTACTACCGGGCCAAATGAGCTTGTTCGACAGCGACGCATCAGGGCTTGGCCAACCAGCGTCGTTAGGAAAGCAGCTTACTCCGAACACACCGCAAAAAGCGCTGGTGAGTTCATGAAAACCCATATCGAAGAAGCCACCTTTGAGATTGCCTACAGCCACGACGGAACCCTTGAGGGGCTGTTCAGCGCTATATTTGCCGCTTACGCCAACCACGAGAGCCCGTTAGATATTGCGCCACGCGATCGGCTGCAGCTGCGCTTGGGACAAGAAGAACGACAAATTGAGACTAACGCCGCCCATGCGCAGCGGGTTGCACGCGGTATCGCAAGCGCTGGAGGCAAGGCAACGTTTGAAGCCGTAAAGAAAGCATCGGTCTCCAGCGACTCCCATGCGGGAACCACCGTCTTTCACTTCGTGCAGAAGCTCATGAAAGAACGTGGGTATCTGCTCAACCAGCTGGCAGACCCCGTTGTCGGCGAGCTCATGCGCCTGGTGAAAGCCGTGGACGTTGAATGCGAACGCATGCGCCAATTCGTGCGATTCTCTCATTTGGAAAACGGCGGCTGGTTTGCAGTATGCAACCCGCGCGATAATGTAATTCCCCTGGTCATGAATTGGTTTGCTGCACGATTCAATGATCAGCCATTCGCTATTTACGATGAAGTGCACCATATTGCCGGCGTGTACGAAAAAAACAGCTGGTATCTTGTCAACACCAGCTGTTTCAACGCACCAATATATTCCTCGGAAGAATGCCTTATGCAAGATGCGTGGCGCTTGTTTTATCGCACGCTGTCCATTGATGCACGTTACAACCCCGAGTTGCGCCGCCAGCATATGCCCGTGCGCTACTGGTGCAACTTGACAGAAATGCAACAACCCGAAAGCGCATTAGGCGCGCAGGGGTCGCATTATGCGGTCACTTCCACAACGCAGCTCAAAGCACCAACCGAAGGCGTGCAACCCACTTCAAAAGCCACCCCAGCGGCTCTTCCTAACAAGGACGTGCCGCAGCAGCAAGAATGACATCAGCCGCTTCGGCCAAATCTTCAAATGAAATGTTCAAAGGAGGCAAAAGACGAACTTTATCCTTGGCGGTCAAACACAAAACTCCCTGCTCGCGGCAATCAGAGACCACTTGAGCAGCGGGGCGCGTTGTCTTCAGGCCCATCATCAAGCCTAAGCCCGAAACGCCCTCGATGCCACACGCACCTTGAAAACGATCACGTAAATAAGCTGCTTTCTCGCGCACCTGCTCAAGAAGAGCATCGTCAATACGTGAAAGAATACTCAACGCGCCAGCACAACAAACAGGATTTCCACCAAATGTCGAGCCGTGATCGCCATATCCCAGCGTGTTTTGAACGCGATCACCCATAAGACACGCGCCAATGGGCAGTCCGCCGCCCAAGCCTTTTGCCGTAGTAACCACATCGGGGTTCACATCGTAGTTCATGTACGCATAGAGCTTACCGGTGCGACCGTTACCCGTTTGGACCTCGTCCACCATGAACAAGCAATCGAACTCATGGCACAGCGCTTCAACGGCACGCACGTATTCAGGCTCAAGAGGCAGCACGCCCCCTTCGCCTTGAATGCACTCGATAAGCACACCCGCAACGTTATGCGTTTCCAAGCAGGAGCGCAAAGCTTGCGCATCGTTTGCCGGAACGTGTACGAATCCAGGCGTCAACGGCTGGAACAACTCGTGATAATGCGCTTGCCCGGTAGCCGCAAGCGTAGTGAGCGTGCGCCCGTGGAAGCTATTCTGAAGCGTCACAATAGTGGAATACTCAGGCCCTTTCGTATCGGCCGCCCATTTGCGTGCAACTTTAATAGCGCACTCGTTCGATTCTGCGCCGGAGTTGGCGAAAAAGACTTTCTTCATGCCGGTACGTTCGCACAGCATTTCAGCCAACTTCGCGCACGGTTCGGTGAAATACAGATTCGAGGTATGCTGCAGCGTTCCCAACTGGGAAATTACCGCCTGCTGCCACTGCTCATCGGCATAGCCGAAAGCGTTCACGCCAATGCCCGAGCCCATATCAACGTAGCGCTTGCCCTGCGCATCGTAGACAAGGCAGCCTTCGCCACGCACGAGCTCAACGGGAAAACGCTTATAGGTGCCCGCCACGAATTCGGTATCAATATCAATAATACTCACTGGTTTTCCTTCTCTTCAAGGCGCCTTGTTCTATAAAACCGCAGATGCCCCATAAAACCGCAGGTAAAACGTTGTTTGTTCAGCGCATGTTCAGCCAACCCCAACAGACGAGTCACCAACAGAGCGCTATGCCGTAACCATCGTGCCGGCACCTTCATCGGTCATAAGCTCCATCAAAATGGAGTGCGGAATGCGCCCGTCCATAATGACAACTTTCTCCACGCCGCGCTCAATAGCGTCAATGCAACACGCCACTTTGGGAATCATGCCGCCCGAAATGATGCCTTTTTCCTTAAGCTCCGATGCTTGCGAGACCGTCATCTCGGTGATAAGGCTCGAAGGATCGTCTTTGTCGCGCAAAACGCCCGCGATATCGGTCATCATGATAAGACGCTGCGCGTTCAGAGCACCGGCAATAGCTGCAGCAGCAATGTCGCCGTTGATGTTGTACGTTTCGCCATTCGGACCACAACCAAGCGTCGAGATGACGGGAATGTATCCGCCGTCGAGCAAATCGAGAACAGGCTTGACGTTTACCGACGTCACATCGCCCACGTATCCCAACTTCGGGTCGCGCTGCTTCGCCTGAATCAAGCGGCTGTCCAAGCCCGAAAGACCCATGGCATTGCCGCCGCGCTGGCTAAGCATGCCCACCAGCGTCTTGTTCACCTTGCCAGCCAAAACCATTTGTACAATGTCAACGGTTTCCTCGTCGGTCACGCGCTGACCGTCAATGAACTGCACTTCCTTACCAAGCCGCTTCGTCAATGCGCTGATTTCCGGGCCGCCGCCATGGACAAGCACCACGCGCACGCCAACAAGCCACAGCAGCACAATATCTTCCATGACCTGCTGCTTTAAATGCTCGTCAACCATTGCGTTGCCACCGTATTTGATAACGATGATCTGCCCCGCATGGAACCGTATGTACGGCAGCGCCTGAGCAAGAACCTCGGCGCGCTGCTCGTTGGAAAAGTGATTCTGCATTCTCTTCGTTCTTCTTTCCTTAATGCTGCTCTTGGCAAAAGTCTCGAGTTTCGGCGTGCCACGCTTTAGGTTCGATAATCTCCGTTGATCTTCACGTATTCGTACGTCAAGTCGCAGCCCCATGCTGTGGCGCTTTCCTGGCCGCTATTCAAATCAACAAGAATCTGAATCTCGCTTTCAACCAGGACTTTCTTCGCTTCTTCTTCAGAGAAGGGAACACCCGCGCCGCCTTCACACAGCAGCACTTCGCCGCCGGTGCTGCGGAAACGCACGTCCACTTTGTGCACGTCCACATCAACGGGTGCATATCCAATGGCACACAAAACGCGACCCCAGTTAGCATCTGCGCCGAAAATCGCCGCCTTCACCAGGCTCGAGCAAATGACGCTTTTCGCCACAACACGCGCCGTTTGCTTGTCGGCCGCGCCCGACACCACGCATTCGATAAGCTTGGAAGCGCCTTCGCCATCGGCCGCCATCCGACGCGCAAGCGTGCGCGTCACCGTTGCAAGCGCCTCCGTAAACGCCCGGTAATCGGCACCTTCCGCTGCTGAAATCGGCGTGTTACCCGCCAGCCCATTCGCAAGCACCACAACCATGTCGTTTGTAGACGTGTCGCCGTCAACGCTAATCATGTTGAAGCTATCCTGGATGTCCGCGGAAAGCGCCGTCTGAAGAACCGCCGGTTCAATAGCAGCATCGGTCGTTATGAAACCCAACATGGTGGCCATGTTCGGATGAATCATGCCGCTTCCCTTGGAAATGCCGCCCATGCGGCACGTTACGCCACCCAGTTCGAACTCAACCGCGATTTTTTTCTCCACCGTGTCGGTTGTCATAATGCCTTCCGCGGCGGCGCTTGCACCCTGTGCGCTCAAACCAGATACAAGTTGCGGAATGCCCGCTTTGAACGGGTCAAGGCTCATAGGCTGCCCAATGACGCCCGTGGAACCAACAACAACGTCATCGGGAGAAATGCCCATCTCACGGGCAAGAAGCTGGCTTGTTTGCTCGACAATCTCCACGCCGTTCGCGTTGCACGTATTCGCATTGCCGCTGTTGCAAATAATGACCTGCGCATAGCCATCTGCCAGGTGGGCACGCGTCACTTCGAGCGGCGCACCTTTCACTTTATTCGTGGTGTACGTTGCCGCAGCCGCGCAGCGCACTTCGCTTGCAATAAGCGACAAATCGCGCTTGGAGCGATTCATGCGGAAGCCGCAATGCACGCCGTTAGCGGTAAATCCCGCCGGAGCACAAACACCACCTTCGATAAATTTCATATCAATCCTTTCCGTTTTCGCAGAAACTTCCGATCAATTACCTTCATCACTTACGCTACCCACGCGCCCAACCGCGCGATCAAAATGGAGCGAAGGCTCAAACTCACACATTCAAGCCAAGCGTAGGGTCAACGCCTAAAACCAAATTCATGTTCTGGATAGCAGCACCCGACGAACCTTTGCCCAAGTTGTCGAAGCGCGCCACCAGCAGCAAGCGCTCATCGGTGCCGCACACGCTTACCTGCATGTCATCGCGTCCCGTGAACGCGGCGGCCGACAAGAAGCCCCCTTCAGCAGCTTCCGCTTCGTGCACAAAATGCACCACGCCGCGCGTGTCACTCGCATAAAACTGCTCATACGCCTGCTCGATAGCCGCTTTGCCGCCCGTCACCTGCGAAGCAAAAACCGGCACGCACACCTCCATGCCCGCATAATACGGGGCAACCGTCGGGCAGAAAACAGGCGCTTGCTCCAAATCGCACATTTTCACCATTTCGGGAAGATGCTTGTGCTGCTGGCTCAAGCCGTAAACACGCGGAGCCGCGAGTAGTTCGTCTTGGTTCGCTGCGGTTTCGTACTGCGCAATCATAGACTTTCCGCCACCGGAATAGCCCGTAAGCGAGAAACACGTCAGCTGCGCCGCTGGGTCTAAAACGCCGCCGCGCACCAAAGGCGCAACAAGAGCGATGAAACCGCTTGCATGACACCCTGGGTTGGCAATACGTTTCGCCATTGAAACAGCCTGGTCATCAGGTAGAATCTCAGGAAAGCCATACATCCAGCCGGGATTAACACGATGCGCCGTGGAGGTGTCGATAATCACCGTATCCGGGTTTTCCACCAGCGCTGCCGCTTCGATTGCTGCAGCATCGGGCAAGCACAGAAACGCGATATCGGCCGCGTTAAGCATTTCTTTGCGCTTGGCAATATCTTTGCGCTGGTCATCGGGCAGCGAAAGCAGTGTGATATCGGACCGCTGCGCAAGACGATCGCGGATGCGCAAACCCGTGGTGCCGGCGCTGCCGTCGATAAATACGTTTGTCATAGCAAAATCCATTCAATATTGCATAATTAGTTTGTAATATGCAGTTTATTTGCATAAAATGCTTTGTCTAGTCATTTTTGAGAAAAATGCAAAATACGCTCACTTTTCTCCGTGAGCGAGCGGCATGCAAGACGTAGATATTGTAAAAATCAATGACCGAGCCATTCACGAGCTTGATACCAAATAGAATACATGACACAGAAACGATCGTATTGCCCACCTGCAGTCAACACCTGCATCCCGCGTCGTAAATGCAGCGCAAAGCGCCAGCCACCGTGCGCACCTGGGAATGCCAACGAAAGGAACCGTATGACCCTTCAACAACTTCGCTACCTTATGGCAGTAGCGCAGCAAGGCTCGTTCAACGCCGCCGCTGCGCGCCTTTTCGTTTCTCAATCAACGCTTTCCATTTCCATCAAAGAACTGGAAGAAGAGCTGGGCATTCAGATTTTTTTGCGCTCGAATCGCGGCCTGAAGCTCACCAACGATGGCACCGAGTTGCTTGGTTATGCGCGCCAAGTAATCGAACAGGCCGAACTGCTTGAAAACCGCTACGCCACCCGCTCGGAAGAACGCGCACGTCTAGCCATTAGCACCCAGCATTACGCGTTTTGCGTCCAGGCGTTCGTGAGCCTGACCAACGAATACCAAGGCGGCGCCTACGACTTTACGCTGCGCGAAACGCGTACCGGCGAGATTATCGATGACGTGCGCAACTTCAAAGCCGACATTGGCATCTTGTACCTTTCCGCCGCAAATGAGAAGGTTCTGACCAGCACCTTTGACGAAGCGCATCTCACATTTACGCCGCTGTTTGTCGCCCGCGCGCACGTGTTCGTGGGAAGCCATCACCCGCTGGCGGCGCGCGAGAGCGTTTCCCTGACCGACCTTGAGGATTACCCACGCTACTCGTTCGAGCAAGGCCTTACAAACTCGTTCCATTATTCCGAAGAGCCGTTCGGTTATCTGCCGCACACGCGCAACATCACGTATTCCGACCGCGGCACGCTCACAACGCTGCTCACCTTTGGCAACGGCTACACGCTGTCCACGGGCGTTTTGTCCGACGAAATGTCATCGGATATTGTGGCAATTCCCCTTGAAGAGGAATGTATCATGCGCGTTGGCTACATAACACACGATGAGAAAGTACTCTCTGAGCTGGCGAAACGATACATAACACTGCTGCATGGACGCATTGAGATGACGCTCGGCGAAAGAACCATCGGGTAGAAGGCCCACACTGGGCTGTACGCACCGGGCGGCACATCCGCCCCGCATGGCGCCCGCTACTCCACAACGATGCTGCGTATCAGGTAACGCTCCAGCGCCGCCCGATCAAGAGCGCACCCAAAACCGCTGGGCGCCTGGGCCTTGTTCAGCGTGACCAGCCCGCGCTCCACCGTGTGGGCGGGATTCGCAATGTCGCTCACGAACTGCCGCAGCACCGAACCGGTGTTTCCCGCATCTTCCACCGTGGGAAGCGTCTGCAGCGCAGCGTGCACTTTTCGCGAAATACCCAAGTCAAACATGCCTCCAACCCAAATATGCACCCCGCGGATGTGAGCTTGCCGAATAAAATCGAGCGTTGGCCGCACGCCACCGAACTCGCCCACGCGTGCAACCACGTACCGCAAATTGGGATATTCCAACGCAAGATAAGCTTCTTGTAGCGTTGGGACCGTCTCGTCCAGGCAAATCGGCGTATGCAACGTCTGCTGAAAACGAGACAGCTGCGCCAAATGGCGTCGCACTAAAGACCGCCAATCGTTCGCCCGCGCACCGCCCATAAACCGCGAGGCCACCGCAGAAACATCTCCCGCAAACGCAAGCGGCTCTTCAATCCAAGAGATGTTGAATTCATCCAAAGCACGCAGCTCATCTGCGGTTTCTTCCGTAAAACTGCGATGCGCATCAAGCGTTATCATCAAATCCGGAAAAACCTGCCGCACAGCGCGCACGCGCTGGTACGTCATGCCCGGGCAGACATCAAGCGTCACGCAGCTATAGCCCGCCTCAACGCAGCGCCACACCTGCTCCACCGTATCGTGCGCATCCACCAGGCCCACCACGGCAGCCGCGCGCACGCGACATTGCGAACCATCGGCGCTGGACGGCCGGCCGCCAATCAACTGCCAAAATGCCAAACCCGACACCTTGCCATACAAGTCCCAAAACGCCGGCTCAAGCGCACCAACAGAACGCACGTGCCGCTGGGCATCGGGGCATTCCATAAGGCAGGGGAAAACTTCGCCCGGATGCAAAAACGCCTGGCCAGCAACGTGCGGCGCCAGCACATTCGCCAGATACTCCTCGGCATCCTTCAGCGTTTCAAAACCGGAATCGTCGCTGGAAAACGCCACGCATTCACCAATGCCCGTGCGCCCCGCGTAATCCACGATCTCAACCAAAAGCGACTCACGCTGCTTGCACGCTTTCCCGCCAATTTTCGCCGCGCTTGCAAGCGGCACCGCAACATGATGCAGCTTTACCTTCGCCACTTCCAAGCGCTCGCTGCAGCATCGCTCAAGCAGCGTTTCGTCCACACGTCCCGCGCTCGTGCGCGGAAACGAATCCAGCGCAAAAACATGGCGCGGAATACTGTAAGTCGATAGCTGCGTTGCTAAATTCAAGCGAAGACGTGCGGCAAAATCCCTGTTCGACGGCCTGCCCTGCTGACCTCGATCGTTGCGCTCCACGAATGCCACAGGGCATTGACCTAATGCGGCATGCGGCGCACCGAAAACGTACGCATCGGACACGCCTTTTTCGGCAAGCAGCAATTCTTTGATTTCATCAGGGAAAACGTTGTTTCCACCGCACAGGAACATGGTATCGGTGCGTCCCCGCACGGTAATGCGGTCGGCGTGGCATTTCGCGGTGTCGCCCGTTGGCAAAAAACCGTTCACCGTAATGGATCCGCGCATGCCCAGATATCGGTCGCACACGCTGGCACCCTTCACCAGCAAACGCCCAAATCCGCTTGGCGCCGCCTGTTCGATACGCACCTCGTAACCAGGCAACAAGCGAAGCGAGCCATCAAACGTGTCATCAATCGGACCGATAGCAATATGACCTGCGGTTTCGGTAATACCATACCCCGCATATACGCAGATGCGCCGCTTTGCGCACGCCGACATCACGCTGTGGTCAAGCGCCGACCCGCCTAAAAGCAAGCAGCTATACCGCCGCAGCGCCGCCTGGTTCTCGCACATCAGCAGCTCGGCCACCATGGCATCGTCAACTGCAATATGCGTTGCACCCAGCCGGTCAACATCGTGCAGCAACGTATCGGGCTGGAAGCACTCGTACACGGCAAAGGCGGAACGATTGCAAATGCTGCGCACGATCACCTGCAAGCCCATAATGCGATAAAACGGCAACACGGCCTGCCAAACGCCGCGTCCTTGCTTGCACATCACGCTGTTCAGGGATTTTGCCGCTTCCGTTACATTTTTCCAGCTCAGGCACACCGGCTTGCTCTTACCCGAAACACCCGCCGTAAATAGAACGACCGCCGGCTTCGCACTGTCGAAAAGATGCGCGGAGTGATCGGCAAAATGCACCACCGCTTCTTCCGAATCGGAAGAATAGCGGCGCAACTGCGAAGGCGGAAGCTTCGTTGCATCACGTCCCAGGCGTCCCGCTTCCGCATATGACCCCTGAATGGGGCCGCTTGAGAAAGAGGCGCGTACGCCATTGCGCCGGTTCGTGCCAGAATTGGATGACCAGCCGTGCGCCGTTTCGGCATCGGCGCTTACCGCCGCACTGCGCACACCTGCGCGCGCGACTTTTCCGCGCAAATAATCGCTCTCGGAGCTGCCGGCATCGGAAGAAAGGCCTGCTTGAATGCCAGGTGCTTCCCCATCGATGATCAAGCGAGCATGCTGAATAAGGTCGTCGATGTTTTCCTGGTCAACGAAACACGAAATGGTCGTGTTGGGAATCGATTCGATTTCGGCATAACGCGCCGCGCGCTCGGCGGGCGTCAAGTGCGGATCCATGCCTATCAGGGCAAAATTGCCGTACGCCGCCGCAAGCAGCAACAACGGCCACGCTTCACCGTTGGGCAGCTCGACCGCCACATAATGGCCGCGCGCCACACCTGCCGAGCGCAAGCATTGCGCCAAGGCAGCGCCGTGCAAGCGCGCACGATGATAGCTGTACCGCGTCTCGTAACCCGCTGCGTCCAGCGCGGTAAAACAAAGCTGACGCGGATTCGTTCGTGCCATGTTTTCGAAAATTCGAAGCATGAATCGCGCCAGCCTTTCGTTATGAGTGGATGAGCGGTGCCCTAGCTCGTCCTCCGAGCAAGCTCCGCCAATTTCGGAAATAGTTCCTGCACGCGGTCGAAGCCGCGCGAACCTTCGTGCATGACAGTGCAATACGTACAGTCTTTGTACCCTTTCTCATTGTAGCGGAACGCGCCGCCACAATCAGGCCCCAATGCGTATAACGGGCAGTAGCAAAAAACGCAATTGAATGTTATGTCGCTGGGCAACTGATGACAAGGAAAGTAAGGGCAGGCATCGTGAGTGAAGATGCGCTCGTCCTTTTCCGGGGTAGCACCCGTTGTTGCGGGGACATCTGCGCTCGCAGCAGCTGCGCGCGCTTCCGTTGCGCCGACCTCCGCCGTGAGCACCGCCTGTTCCAAAGAGGCGTTCTTTGCCTGTTTTGTTTCTTCCAATTCCTGCACCTCCGTTTCTTGCGCCTTCCGCTTGTTTTTGTTGCCATGCGAGCTCGGCTCAATGCCGCTTGCATGTTTCCCGTCGTTGCGGCGGTTGCGACACACGCATTTAGCTGACACACGCTGCCTCTAGACGCAGCCGCCGCACCCGCTTTCATCGCGAGCACTCACGCAGCACTTTTCAATGCCGCTTGCATGCCTTCGCTATTTTACCGTCTTTTTCCCACTTTTTTACCGTGTTTTTGCCCTATTTTGCATGCAATTACAGCAGATGAGCGCGCAAATCAGCGCCATCCGATGCAGAGAGGTACGCCGGCGCAATATCAAAAACGGTCTTGCAACCCGTGCTTCCTTCGGCCGCCAGACGAGCCACCGCACGCGCATACGCAACCAGCACGCATGCCGTGAATTCGGGGTTCGACTCAAGCTTCAGGGAGTACTCGATGGTGCAGTTCTTGCCGCCCGCCGTTTGACCCGAGCGAATGACAAAACCACCATGAGGCAGGCCTGCATGGTCGCGATCGAGCTCTTCTTGCGAGATGAAGTTCACGTCAACGTCGTATTCGTCGAAGTAATCGGGCATGTTCACAATTGCCTCTGTGACCGCCGCAGGGTCGGCGCCTTCCTCAAGAACAACCCAACACTCACGCGTGTGCTTCTCGCGCGTGGTCAGCTCGGGATTTTCACCCGCACGGACAGCCTCAAGCGCTTCGGGAACCGGATTCGTGTACTGCTTCGCATCGACCACGCCGGGAATGCGACGCAACGCATCGGAGTGGCCCTGGCTCACGCCGCGGCCCCAGAATGTGTAGTCGTTTCCCTGGGGCAGAATGCAGTTCGCGTACAAGCGGTTCAACGAGAACAAACCCGGGTCCCATCCGCACGAGATAAGTGCCGTTTTACCTGCAGCTTTTGCAGCAGCGTCCACGTTAGCAAAATGCTCGGGGATATGTGCGTGCGTATCAAAGCTGTCAACAACGTTGTACTTCGCAGCGTATTTCGGCGTTTGCTTGGGCAGATCGGTCGCGCTGCCGCCGCAGATGATCAGCACATCAACGTCTATCGCGGCGCCTTCATCGAGCTCGCTTGCAGGACGCACCGGCACGTCTGGCGTAGCAATGGTCACCGTCGCGGGATCGCGGCGTGTGAACACGCCCACAAGCTCCATATCGTCGTTTTGGCGAATAGCCAGTTCAACGCCTTTTCCCAAGTTTCCGTATCCCAAAATGCCCACACGTGTCATAGTTACCTCTTTCCATTAATGCAGGTCGGCTGGCGCACCGGCACGTTGACCATCGCAGTCAACGCCACCCATACGAAACGCGCCCATCGGTGCAAAACGCAGCAAGCCGGCACGCAAACCAATGCGCAAATCAATACCAATGCCCAGGTGCAAAACCCAAACGAATAGTCGCAAAAATTCATTCGTATCATAGTAATGTTTCGTTTCGCGCCCGTAAACAGAAAGGTTTGTTGCCAAATTATCCCAACGAAATCAACGGGTAGCTCGCGGACATACCGCGCAACAAGCTGAATCGCCGTCAAATTGCCCCAACACGTAGCAATTACGTCCAAAAGCGGGCGAGAGACACGGATGTGAAAAAGTCCCCGTCACTTTTTCACATCAAAGCGCGCGACGTTACAAGCAAATCGGACCTCTTGTTGAAAAACCGAGGGTTAATTCAGGCTAATCGACGATAGTCGGTGGTTGAAAAAACGCAGTGTCAGCGATAGGACATCTATTGATATTTACGCAACGCTATGAACTGGGAAAATGTTACTTGAAAACTTTGCGGCCGCTCCGCAAAGCCCCCAAACAAACAAAAAACCGCCCTCGCCCAGCGGCCAAACCACCGATTATCGTCGATTAGCCCGAATCTGAAGGGCTTTTTCCAACAAGGCATCGCTTTAGCACGAGCGCGATGCAATACGGCGCCTCGACAAACCCTTGCTGTCGGAAAATCGAGAGGCCCATGAGCAGCAAGGGATACCCCGGGACGCCTCGCAAACGCAAAAGGACGTTTGAACCAGGACGGGCTCCCCCACCGACGAGCTAAAGTGCGCACCGGGATGCCTCGCAAACGCAAAAGGATGTTTGACCCCGCTCAACCACTAATGACAAGAACCGCAGCTATCCTACCCTGTCCGCCGAGTCCCGCGCCGCACTCCGAGATCGCCGATCACGATCTGTTCCCGCAGCATGATATGCGCGTTTGTTCTCGTACATAAGCAGATCAACGCAGTTAAGAGCCTCGTCCATAGGCATAGTAGCCGGGTCAAAAGAAAGCCGTCCAATCGATGCCGAAACAGGCATCCCCTTGGCTTCCTCAAGCGAGATACCCGCAAGCGCGGTCCCAATATCACTCACGCATGCATCGACCTGCACATCATCCTGCGTGTTCAGCAAAACCACGAATTCATCGCCCGAATACCGGACAACCGCGCCCAACGGCCCCACGACCTCGGACAAAGCGGCACTCACAGCAACCAGCGTTTTATCACCCACCGCATGACCGTACTTATCGTTTATCGCCTTGAAATCATTCAAATCCAGCCACAAAATGGTAAGCAGCTCCGGTTTGCGCGCACTCAAAACACCCGCACGCACGGGCGCGTTAGCAATACTGTCCAGGTAAAACCGATTGTACAAGCCAGTCAACTTGTCGCGCGAAATCAACTCGCTTTGCAGACTGGTCACCACACCGCAACACGCAATTGCGATAAAAGGCCAAATGGTCGAGATGCCGTAAATTGTCCCCTGCAACGCAATGCCAAAGATGGCCGGCACCAAAAACACCCACAAAGGAAACGTCTTTAGCACACCGCCCGTCGCGTGCGCATAAAAATAAACCACCAAGCTGGCGACGAGGAACACCACGGCAATTGCCAGGTAAAACCAATAAATCGGGCCTCGCTTGTACACACCCGTCACATCAAAAGAGAAGACCACGGGAATCACAAGGTTGACAATCAAAAACGCTGCCGCCACCGCAACTATCACGCCGCAAGCAATTTTGCTCCACCGGGGCAGCTTCACATCCAAATGCGCCGCCAAAAAATACACCCACAACGGCCCGAACACCACATTCATGGCATAAAGCCAGGTGTTCGTGGCATACCCCACCACGCAGCAAAACGCACCCGGGCGACCAGCAACCAAATTGCTCGCACAATCAACCACGCAGGAGATAAACGAGAGCACGACCAGGGCATACAGCGCATCGCTTTCACGCACGCGTCGGTCCAAACGCCAATGACGATTCATGAGAATAATGAACAGCATGGTCATTGCCATTAAATTCGCAATGAGCACCGCAGCGATGTTGACCTCTGCCATGGAGGCTGCCCTTCTTCTCTCTTGTTGACGTGTTATTGATAAAAGGTAATTCTACCATCATCGCGAAACGAAAAGCCCCCGACACCCCTATAATGACATTATTCAAATCGCGAATTGAACTGCAAAAGAAGGAGCAGCGCATGCTTTCCGATACCATCTCCGCTAACCTCAAACGCTGGACCGAGCGCGCCGATGCGCGCTACCAAGAAGAGCTTGCCGCTCTGGCAACCAATGAAACCGCCTGCAACGATGCATTTTTCCAGGACCTGGAATTCGGAACCGCTGGCCTGCGTGGCATTCTAGGAGCGGGCGCAAACCGCATGAACATCCACACAGTAGGCAAGGCAACGCAGGGTCTGGCGAATTACCTGAACGCGCATTTCGAAAACCCCACCGTTGCCATTGCGCGCGATTCGCGTCACGGCGGCTTGGAGTTTTGCCAGGTGGCAGCAGGTGTTTTAGCGGCAAACGGCGTAAAGTCGTACTTGTATGAGCGCATTGAACCCACTCCGGCGCTCAGCTGGGCGGTGCGCGATTTACACTGCAGCGCGGGCATTTGCATGACCGCCAGCCACAACCCCGCCGAATACAACGGCTACAAAGCGTACGGCCCCGATGGCTGCCAGATAACCACACAGGCCGCGCGCGATATTCAAGCGGCCATCAACAACGTGGACATCTTCGACGACGTAAACTGCATGCCGTTTGACGAAGCACTCGAACGCGGCCTGGCAACCTACACCGATGAAAGCGTGCTCGACCGTTTCATCGACGCCGTGGCAACGCAATCCTTGGAAGCGCCCGAAGCACTGGCTGATCTTTCTGTGGTATATACGCCGCTCAACGGCACGGGACTGGAGTGCGTGAACCACATCTTCGAGCGCATTGGCATGAAAAACGTGACCGTGGTGCCCGAGCAAGCGCAACCCGACGGAGACTTCCCCACCTGCCCCTTCCCGAATCCGGAAATTCGCGAGGCGCTGGAACGCGGGTTGGCGCTGTGTCAGCAAGTGCACCCCGATTTGCTGCTGGCAACCGACCCCGATGCCGACCGCACGGGCATTGCGGTGTTGCATAACGGCGAATACGTGCTGCTCACCGGCAACGAGCTGGGCGCGCTGCTGATGGACTACGAATGCACAAAAGCGCAGGAGCGCGGGTGCGACCTGCGCGAAAAGGTATGCGTGAGCACCATCGTGTCAAGCGTCATGTGCGACTTGATGGCACAGGAGCGCGGCTTTGAGATGCGCCGCGTGCTGACGGGCTTCAAGTACATTGGCGAGCAAATCGGGCTGTTGGAAGCCGCCGGCGAAGAAAATCGCTTCCTGCTGGGCTTCGAGGAAAGCTACGGCTATCTGGCCGGCACGCATGTACGCGACAAGGACGCCATTGTGACCAGCATGTTAGTGGTGCAAATGGCGGCGTGGCACAAGGCGCAGGGCCGCGACCTGGTGCAGGCCATGCATGCACTGTACGAGCGTTATGGCTGGTGGGAAAACAGCACCATTAGCGTGACATTCCCCGGCGCTGCAGGCGCGGAAACCATGAAACACCTGATGGACGGCTTGCGGATTCTGCCTCCCGCGGAAGTGGGCGGCCTACATGTGCTGAATATGGTAGACTTTGCAACAGCCGTTGACATGCCCGTCCACGGTGGCACCGGCACAAGCGCGCCGCAGAAGCTGCCCAGCGCAAACGTGCTTGAATTCCAGCTTGAAGGCGGCCACAAGATTATCGTGCGCCCCAGCGGCACCGAGCCGAAAGTCAAAGCGTATGTGTTCGTCAAAGGAGAAAGCACTGATCAGGCGGCCGAGCTACTGAGCACGCTCGAAGAAGCCGCACGCGAGTTGTTGGCGTAGCTGCGAATCGCGCCGCCGAGCCAGAGCGAAATGCGAAAAGGGGGGCAGGTTCAGTCCATTTGGATGACCCGCCCCTTTGTTGTGTTTTCAACACAGTACGCCTTCGTATATCGGTGCCACCGACGCTTTCCGTGCCTCCGCACGGCGCCGCTGCAACGTCGGCGCTTCAACGCGCGCTGCAATCGCAAACCTTACAGGAAGGTAACTTCTCCTGTGGCCAGGCAATACATGGCACCTATCACGGTAACACCAAGCACGTCTTTGATGCGTGAAACCGCATAGAGCACGTTCAGCTCCGAAGCACGAAGCGGGTCGGTCTCTTCGCCAATTGCGCGTTTAACTTCGTCCAAAATGTACTCAATGAAACCTTCCGGGTCATCGTTGGGGTCATCGTGCAGCGCCGCCTCAACCGCACCGCAATGATCGTGCCCCATGACCACAACAAGCTGCGTGCCCAGGTGCTTGCACGCGTATTCGATGCTTCCCAGCTGATGGGCGTCAATCACATTTCCCGCAACGCGGATGACGAACAAATCGCCAATGCCCGCCGAGAAAACAGCATCGGGCACAATGCGCGAATCGGAGCAGGTCACCACAATGGCGTACGGCGCCTGGCCGTGCGTAGATGAGTACAATCGAGCTGCATGGGAAACATCGCCCTGGTCAGACTCACCTTTAACGAACAGTTCGTTTCCCGCCTTGAGCTTTTCGAGCGCCTCTGTTGCCGTTACGTTTGCCACTTGATGCATTGCCGTGCTCCTTGTCTCTTACGAATGTTCCCGAAGCTTTGCCGCGCGCG
>CAKTVK010000026.1 GCA_934623455.1 uncultured Eggerthellaceae bacterium
GCTGTGCAGCTCCTGAACACAGTTCCGCGAACCTTCACGGAGCACTATTTCCGCTGTGCTCAGCAAGCGTTTTTGCGATCCCGAGTTATGCGAGTTTAGGCGTTTTCGTTGCTGCCTTCGGGAACCAAGAAGGGCGCTGCGGCACGAAGCGCCTGGTCGCGCGCAAGAGAGTAATCAACCCCTTCTTCCACGTCAACCGTAAGCGTGGCTCCGAACGTGTAATCGCTGGTGTCGCCGAACACCAAGCGCGGCGTATTCTGCTCAGAATCAATTATGATGCCGTTCACCTGCGCTTTTACGGCATCAAGAATCTCTTGCGTCACCGTATTCAGGTCGCGTGACGTATTCCAAATGCGCAGCGGCACCTTCACGCACGTCAAAGGCGGCAGATGCATTACCGCTTGAGAGTTGATCATGGCGTTTGGAATGACAATCGTCTCGCCCGCCATGGTTTGGATGCGCGTATAACGCCAGTTCACGTCGGAAACAATACCGCGCTTGCCGCCCACTTCAATGAAATCACCCGGCGTAACAATGCCCGCAAGCGAAACCTGTAAGCCACCAACCAGGTTCGATATGGTGTCCTGGCAACCCAGCGAAATGGCAATGCCGCCTACGCCCAGTGCCGTAATGGCAGCACTCAAATCGAAATTGAAGCACGTGGAAAGCATGATGCTTAAACCGCAAACCCACACGATCACATTCGCGATATTAAGAAAAATCGAACTCGAAGGTAACGGAGAGCCATCGTGGCTGAGCAATTTATTCAAGAGCTTGCGAAGCGCCCGCGCAACGATCGCCGTTATGGCAATAATGATCAGGGCTTTCAGGAGCACGCCGCCCAGCCCCATCGCAAATGCCTCTATCTGCTCAAACGTAATCATAAGCCACCAACCGCCTTGTTGAAATCATGTCGCCTTGTGGGAATACCCTCGCTGAACGCGCCGAATCGATGCCAAACGCCCCACTGGCGCCTGCAAGCCACGCCGAAAGCAAGTCGAGCTACCACGAAGGAGGCTTTGTCGGATAATCCTCGAACGATTGCCAAAGCACCACACGTCCCGTTTTGCGCGTTTTATTCATGTCGATGAGCCGCTGGTTAGAGGACCCGCAGTATTTGAGTCCTAACGAACGTTTTTCCTGCACAAACGGGCCATCTACCAGCACATCTGCATATGCCAGCAAATCGCGTATCGCTCTCAAGCGCTCGCGTTCGGCCGCAGAAGGGGTCTCTGCATCCCCATTTGCAGCAGCGGCAATGTCCGCGCTCGCTCCTGCATCTGCATCCGCAGTACCTGCATCCGCGCCTGCGCCCGCGGCCACAGCCGCGCCATCGGAAAGCGCCGCAATCTGCTGCAGCAGATCCTCGTACAAATATCCCGTATACACCCACACGTTGCGCCCTGCCGCCTTCACACGACGTGCGATTTCTGCGCACGCAGCCGGCTGCTCAAACGGATCGCCACCCGAAAGCGTTACGCCGGAAACAAGCTTGTTCTCAAAAATGCGCTCCACCACATCATCGATGGCAACTTCTTCGCCCGCATCAAAAGCCCAGCTCTCGGAGTTGTGACACCCCGGGCAATGATGAGAGCACCCCTGAACGAACACGGAAAAACGCATACCCGGACCATCAACGATGGAATCGTTTACTGTGCCAAAAAGACGTATTGTTGTCGGGGTTGACATTGCTGTTTCCTTTCCTGTTTGTCAATGAAAGGGTATCACAAGGCGGCGTGCAGAGCGGCGAAGGGCATGAAATACCACAGAGGAGCCGCAAGCGCGACTCCCCTGTTTCGTGATAATGATAGTTTTACCCTGAAGGCTTGGTCTCATGAGCGCGATCTCAAGCGTCCGCGACACCACCAGTGCGTCCATCGCGCCTACAAGCGCGCTTGCGCGACCTTTCGCCGAGCCCGCCATCTTCGCCGGGCCGCACCCAGCAGAAGCGTTAAATGTGATGCTTCACGCGGTCGTGCTCTTCGGCGCGCTTTGCGTCATTGAAACGATCAAGCGTACCTACCAGGTAGCCCGTGATGCGACGAATGCGCTCGAAGCCGACTTCGGCATCTTCCTCGTGACGGCCGCATTTCGGGCATTCATCATTGATGATGCCGTTATAACCGCAGATGGGGTCGCGATCAACAGGGTGGTTGATCGAACCGTAGCCAATGCCGCATTCC
This sequence comes from uncultured Eggerthellaceae bacterium, assembly GCA_934623455.1. Taxonomy (GTDB): domain Bacteria; phylum Actinomycetota; class Coriobacteriia; order Coriobacteriales; family Eggerthellaceae; genus CAKUOV01. Next base: position 2,184 of record CAKTVK010000026.1, read on the forward strand.
TTCATGTGGCGAATGACGGCTTCAAACGCTTCCAGATTCTCGCTGGGGTCGCCGTCCATCTCCACGTAGCTGATGTGGCCAGCGTTCGTCAGCGCATGATAAGGCGCCTCAAGCTCGATTTTGCGGAACGCCTCGATATCGTAATACACGGGGATATGGAAGCTGTTCGTGTAGTACTCGCGGTCAGTCACACCGGGAATCGAGCCGTAGCGAGCGCGGTCCATGCGCACGAAGCGACCCGAAAGGCCTTCGGCGGGCGTAGCAAGCAGCGTGTAGTTCATGTGCGTCTGCTGAGACAGGCGGTCCAGGTATGCGCGCATATGGCCCACAATCTCCAAGCCCAGCTTCTGGGACTCAGCCGATTCGCCGTGATGCTTGCCCGTGAGCGCCTTCAGCGTTTCCGCCAGGCCAATAAAGCCCACGGAAAGCGTGCCGTGCTTGAGCACTTCGCGCACTTCGTCATCGGGCTTGAGCTTTTCGGAGTCAATCCACACGCCCTGGCCCATCAAGAACGGCGAATTGTACACGCGCTTTTGCGCCTGAATCTCAAAGCGCTCGTCCAGCTGGCCCACGCACAGGCGCAGCTTGGAATCAAGCAGGTCGAAGAACAGGTCAATGTCGCCATGGGAGCGAATAGCCAAGCGCGGCAGGTTGATAGAGGTAAAGCTCAGATTACCACGGCCGGGCGTGATTTCGCGGCTGGGGTCGTAGACGTTGCCCATAACGCGCGTACGGCAGCCCATATACGAAATTTCGGTCTCGGGCGTACCCTTGTAATACGGCAAGTTAAACGGCGCATCTTGGAAGCTGAAGTTAGGGAACAACCTTTTCGCGGAGCAATGAATTGCCAACTTGAACAGGTCGTAGTTCGGGTCACCAGGATTGTAGTTGATGCCTTCCTTCACACGGAAAATCTGTACGGGGAAAATGGCCGTCTCGCCCGAACCCAGGCCCTCTTCGGTAGCAAGAAGCGTATTGCGGATGACCATGCGGCCTTCAGCAGACGTATCCATGCCGTAGTTCACCGAAGAGAACGGCGTTTGCGCGCCAGCGCGTGAGTGCATGGTGTTCAGGTTGTGGATCAGCGCCTCCATGGCCTGGAACGTTGCACGATCGGTGTCGTTGTACGCGTTCTTTTCCGTGTAGGCGAACACGCGCTCAGCAACTTCATCAGGCAAAACGCTTTTCAACTTCTCTTCAAGCGCTTCGCGATACGCCGGGTCAAGCTCGATAGCGGCAACAGTGCCCGTGGCTTCTTCAATACCAGCAAGCGTATCTTGCGCCCACGTGCGCGCATCCTCTATGTCGCTTAGCAGGTCCATGGCTTCGGCCAGGTGCTTCTTGAACTGCTTGCGATACGTCTTGCGCACGCCATCGGCCAGACCGTAATCGAAGTCGCAGACCGACTGACCACCGTGCTGGTCATTCTGGTTGGACTGGATGGCAATGCAAGCAAGCGCAGCGTAAGAAGCAATGTCGTTCGGCTCGCGCAGCACGCCGTGGCCCGTGGAGAAACCGCCCTTGAACAGCTTGCGCAGCTCAATTTGGCAGCACGTGGTGGTCAACGTGTAGAAGTCCAAGTCGTGGATATGGATGTCGCCTTCGCAGTGAGCGCGCGCGTAGCGGGGATCCAAAACGCACATCTCATAGAACTGCTTCGCGGATTCGGAGCCATACTTCAACATGGTGCCCATGGCGGTATCGGCGTCGATATTGGCGTTTTCACGCTTCATGTCGGAGTCCGATGCCTTGGAGAACGTGATGTCCTTCAGCGTTTGGATCAGGCGGCTGTTCACGTCGCGCACGCGGTTGCGCTCGGCGCGATACAGGATGTATGCCTTTGCGGTCTGCGTGAAGCCCTCTTCGATAAGCGTCTCTTCAACAAGGTCCTGCACGCCTTCAACGGTAGGAGTTCCCTCGATTGCGCCAGATTCTATCTTCTCGACAACGCGCTCAGCAATGCCATCGGCAACGCCACGCGGCTGCATGGCGCCGCTCGCACGGAATGCCTTCTCTACTGCCTCGGCAATCTTCTCTTGATGAAAATCAACCGCGCGGCCGTCACGTTTGATGATGCTCTCTACCATGGAGACCCCTATTCCTTCTTATTTCATAGTTGTTATCCACGCAGCAAAACGCCAGGTTGACACAAAGAATCCACCCGACATTGCTTACGTGAAATTGCTTAAAAACGGATTTACAACACAATATATTGTGTTTACATCAGAAGATGATGTGAACATATAGTATCTTCTAAGAATCCTTTGTCAAGGGGTCAAAATAGCTGGGGTAGCTGCGACCTGCGATTATGGAGAAAAAATTTTTACTCACTAATTCATCCACAGAGTCTCCATTATATTTACTACCTCTTGCACACTATTTCCAATAGAGATTTTGTGCTGAAACGTGAAGCTGAAACATGGTAAAGTAGCATCTATGAATGCAACGATACTGACATGCTCATCTTTGACGCCTTTCGTCCGCGCGGCGCAGGCGCACGAAAACACGCACTGGGACATGATGGAAGTCAACCGCGATCTTCACTCCGAACCCGCCACCATGAAAAAAGAGTTGGCGCGCCTTATTGCGTCGCTACCGCCCGAGATTGACACCGTGCTTGTGGCCATGGGCTTTTGCGGCGGCGCGTGGGACCATGTGTCGTTCGAGCGTCGCGTGGTTATCCCCCGCTTCGATGACTGCGTGTCCTTGCTGCTCAACACCGACGACGCATACCACGCGAACCTCAAAGAACCAGGGCATCTATATCTCTACGAGAACGACCCTGCGCAGTTCTCAGCACTGGGCCTGATGCGCAGCGATGCGGCATCAAGCCCTGAATACGCCGGCCTCAGTCAAGAGGACCTGTTCCATTACTGGTTCGATAATTACTGCACCGTTGACATCATCGATACGGGGCTTAATGACTGCTACAGCGAGGATTACGTTATGGCGGCGCAGGCCGAGGCAGATAAGATCGACGCAGCGCTTGATTACGCAACCGGCAGCAACCATACGCTGGAAAAGCTCGTAAGCGGACGTTGGGATGATCAGTTTCTGATTGCCGAACCGGGCGCGCTCATCCGCCACGGGAATTTTTTCGAGTAGCCGAATGGCAGCAATGTCACAACGCATTTTCTGCTCAAGAATTTAATTGCTTTGCCTATGGCGTTTTATAGGGAGCCTTGCGATTACACGTGCTCTAGATGATCAAAATAGGAGATTTTTAAAGTTTTCTTAAAAATCTCCTATTTTCATATCCCTCCTAAAGACAGGAATAGGAGAAAATAGAAATAATTTCATTTTCCTCCTATTTTTGAAAGACATTTTCACCTTAAATGGCTCCTGTGTAAGTTTGCATAAGCAACAACAAAGCAAAACGGCCCGAAATTATAGGAGAATTTTCAAATAATTCGAAAATTCTCCTATTCACGCCTAACCCATCCAAATAAAAATAGGAGGAAATCAGATTTTTCCCGATCTCCTCCTATTTATGCAATTACAGCCTTAAGTACGTCACGCAAACGCAACGAATGCAAGGCGATTCTTAGCGCCCTGCGTACGGGACCTTGTCCTTCTGCAGTACGTCGTGCGCGCCACCCTCGGTAATGGAAGCGCCACTTACGATGGTGAGCTTTGCCTTGTCCTGGAACTCAGGGATGGTCAGTGCGCCGCAGTTGCACATGGTGCTCTTGAGTTTCAGCAGCGTAACCGCCATGTTGTCCTTCAGGCTGCCGGCGTACGGAACGTAAGAGTCAACGCCTTCCTCGAACGACAAGCTCTTCTTGCCACCCAAGTCGTAACGACCCCAGTTGCGCGCACGCGCAGAACCTTCGCCCCAGTACTCCTTCATGTACGTACCGTTGACCAGCACTTTCTCCGACGGGCTCTCGTCAAAACGAGCAAAGTAACGACCCAGCATCACAAAGTCAGAGCCCATGGCCAGCGCCAGCGAGATATGGTGATCGTACACAATGCCACCGTCAGAGCAGATAGGCACGTAAATACCGGTCTCGGCAAAGTACTCATCGCGCGCACGGGCGACTTCGATAACCGCCGTTGCCTGACCGCGGCCGATGCCCTTCGTCTCACGCGTGATGCAGATGGAGCCGCCGCCGATGCCCACCTTGACAAAGTCGGCGCCGCTTTCCGCCAGGAAACGGAAGCCCTCGGCATCAACAACGTTGCCAGCACCGATCTTCACATCGTTGCCGTAATGCTCGCGCACCCACTCGATCGTGAGCTTCTGCCAATCGGAATAGCCTTCGGAAGAGTCGATGCACAAAACGTCAACGCCCGCTTCAACCAGCGCAGGAACGCGCTCGGCGTAGTCACGGGAGTTAATGCCGGCGCCCACCATGTAGCGCTTGTGCTCGTCAAGCATTTCCAGCGGGTTCTCTTTGTGCGAATCGTAGTCCTTGCGGAATACGAAGGAAACCAGGTGATCGTTTTCATCAACAATGGGCAGGCTGTTCAACTTGTTATCCCAAATGATGTCGTTAGCGACCTTGAGCGAGGTGTCCACGGGAGCCACAATCATCTTTGCGCGCGGCGTCATGATATCGGCAACCTTCGTGTCAAGGCTCATGCGGCTCAGGCGGTAATCGCGGCCGGTCACAATGCCCAAAAGTTTGCCCGTAGCGGAACCGTCGTCGGTGACGGGCATAGTGGAATGACCGAAGCGCTCTTTCAGCGCAATCACGTCGGCAAGCGTCTGATCAGGAGAAAGGTTGGCATCGGAGACCACAAAGCCAGCCTTGTAGTTCTTCACGCGTGCAACCATGGCGGCTTCCTGCTCGATGGTCTGGTTGCCGTAAATGAAGGACAGGCCGCCCTCCGTTGCCAACGCAACAGCCATCTTGTCGTCGGAAACGGCTGCCATAATGGCGGAAACCATAGGAACATTCAACGTAAGCGGGCATTCCTCTTCGCCCTTGCAATAACGCACCAGCGGCGTTTTCAGACTAACGGAAGTAGGAATGCAGCTTGCCGGCGTATGGCCGGGAACTAATAAGTACTCGTTGAAAGTGCGCGACGGTTCTTCGTAGTAGAAAGCCATGGATTCTCCTTGATTGTCCTGGGTTGCTCAACCTGGGTTTTACGTATAATTGGATTATTATACTCGCGCTTACTTATAAGCGCACCGAAATCAATCAAGCGGAACAGGAAATCCAATGAAAATCACCGTTTATTGCGGAGCAACCCCAGGAAACGACCCGTCGTTCATGCAAGAAGCCCACGCTTTAGGCGCCTGGATGGCGCGCAAGGGCCATGTGCTAGTGTGGGGATGCGGCGACACGGGGCTCATGGGAGCAGTGTCGGACGGCATGCTAGATGCGGGCGGAAACGCGATTGGCGTGATTCCCCACTTCCTGCAAGAGGCCGAGGCGCCATGTCCGCACAACTACAACGGACGACTGGTAAAAGAAATCGTCGACGATATGCCCACACGGCGCAATCGCATGCTTGAACTGGGCGAAGCGTTTGTGGCGCTTCCTGGCGGCATGGGAACGCTTGATGAAATCAGCGAGGCGATTGCGCTCGCGAAGTTCGATATGCTCAAGCGTCCCCTTATCGTCATGAACGTGCACGGCTGCTACGATGCGCTCTTGCAGGCATTCGCCGACATGGTCGATCAGGGCTTTATGACGGGTGAGGTGCTTGAACGCGTCTCCGTTGCCACAAGCGCTGCTGAAGTTGCCGCGCTGCTTTCGTAAAGCTGCGACGTTTTCAGCTGCTTGTTGGAAAATCGATTGCAAATTCAGGCAAACCGACGATATTCTGTGGTTTTATTTTAGATAGCAGAACTATCGCAAATTCAGAGATTATCTGACCTGGGGTTTTTCAGGCGGCGACCACAGAAAAGGGGCTTGGCAACTCCGCCAAGCCCCTTTTCGCGTCCTCAGACCACCGATTATCGTCGATTAGCCCGAATTTATAGGCGTTTTCGCAACAACCACTCCGTATTTCAGAGAAATCGAAGCACCCGGTCTTCCATCCACCCCGATTCGATTGCAGGCCATCTAACCAGCAAGCAAGCCGGCTCGCCGTACTCTCACGCCGCAAACGCCGCGCTATTCGGAAAGCTGGAACGCCTTGTAGCCCTTGTACGCCTCGTAAATGTCAGCCTTGCTGGTTGCTTCCCACGGCGCATGCATGGAAAGAACAGCCACGCCGGAGTCGATGACGTCCATGCCGTACTTGGCAGGGATGTACGCAATGGTTCCGCCGCCGCCAGCATCGACTTTGCCCAGCTCGGCAGTTTGGAAGCTCACGTTCGCATCGTCCATAATGCGGCGCACCAAAGCAACGTATTCCGCAGAACAATCGTTGCTGCCGCTCTTGCCGCGCGCGCCGGTATACTTGTTGAATACCAGACCGCGCCCCAGGTACGCAACGTTTTTCTTATCGAACACTTCCGCGTATGAGGGGTCATATCCTGCGGAAACGTCTGAAGACAGCATACGCGAAGCCGCCAAGCAGCGACGCAGCGCCAAAGGAGAATCCTCGCCCGCAAGGCACAAAATCTCAGCCATGGTGTTCTCGAAGAAGCTCGACGCCATGCCCGTGGCGCCAACGCTGCCAATCTCTTCCTTGTCCACCAGAATGCACACCGCAGTACGCTCAACGGCGTCCAGCTCAAGCTGCGCCAGAAGCGACGTATACGCGCACACGCGGTCATCCTGACCATAACCCAAAACCATGCTGCGGTCAAAGCCTAGGTCGCGCGCCGCACCTGCCGGAACCACTTCGAGCTCGGCGGACAGGAAATCCTCTTCCTCAATGCCGTACTTTTCCTGCAAAAGCTTGAGCGTCCAAGCTTTTACCGCATCTCTTTCGCTGGACGGAGCTGCGCCTTCACCTGCATCGGCGCCTCCTTCGGCCGCCACAAAGGGACGATTGCCTACCAAGATATCAAGGCTTTCTCCCTCGACAATCTTGTTGCCCTTTTTGTCCATTTGGGCAGCTCCCAAATGCGGCAGTAGATCCGTCACGCAAAATACGGGATCGTTTTGATCCTCGCCCAGCGCAATGGTCACCACCGAACCGTCCTTCTTCGCCACCACGCCGTGCAGCGCCAACGGCAACGTGACCCACTGGTAATTCTTGATGCCGCCGTAATAATGCGTGTCAAGCAGCGTGAAACCGTCGGATTCGTACAAGGGGTTCTGCTTCAAATCAAGGCGCGGGGAATCGATGTGCGCGCCCAGAATATTCAAGCCTTCGGCCAAAGGCTTCGTGCCCAGCTGAACCAGCATGAGCGCTTTGCCATGCGTATGCGCCCACACCTTATCGCCCGGCTTCAAAGCGCGACCATCGCAAATCGCCTGCTCAAGCGAAACATACCCAGCGTCCTGAGCTGCGGCAATAGCAGCAGTTGCGCATTCACGCTCGGTCTTGTTCTGGGAAATGAACTCGATATACTTGGCAGCAAGACCTTCAAGCTCTTGCGCATCCTGCTCGGAGTATTTCTTCCAAGCAACTTCTCTTTCCATGTCAAAATCCTTTCAAACGTACTACGAGTGCTCACCGCGAAACGCGAAAAAATTGGCGAAGGGTCCGGCGACTTTGATGTGGGCCGCGACCAGCAGAAAGCCAGCAGCGCCACGCACTGACGCGCGGGCGGATTCCACTGCAGCATGCAAGGGCGACGACCCGCAACAGCATGCAAAGCAGCCCAGCGGAACAAACGACCAACGTCCGCCGCGCAAAAAGCCTGCCCTATTGCGCAAGCTCGGCAACAAGCGCATCCATCTGTTCCTGAGCAGCTGCATCCGCCTCAAGCGCGCCGCGCAAGGTCACCACGGTTTCGGTAAACGTAAGGTTCTTGCAGCCTTCCAGCGCCGCACGCATCACACGCGCCGCCGTAGGCGCCCACGAACCGCTCTCCATCAGGGCAATCGTACGATTCTGATACGCATGGTCAATCAAGTGGTGGATGAAGTCCTTCATGAACGGGAACATATCGCCGTTATACGTGGTGCTCACCAACACCAGGCGATCATAGCGGAATGCGTCCTCCACCGCTTCGGCCATATCGTCGCGCGCCAGGTCAAACACCGAAACGCTTGGCACGCCGGCATCTTGCAGCTTCTGCGCCAGCGCAAGCGCCGCTTGCTTCGTGTGCCCGTAAACGGAACAGTACGCAATCGTAACGCCCTTATCTTCAGGCTCATAACTTGACCAGGTGTTATACAAGTTCAAGTAGTAACCCAAATCCTCGGTGAGCACCGGGCCGTGCAGCGGGCAAATGGTCTGGATGTCCAGCGCCGACGCCTTTTTCAACACCGCCTGCACCTGCTTGCCGAACTTGCCCACAATGCCGAAATAATAGCGGCGCGCCTCGCACGCCCAACCGTCTTCTTCCGCGCCGTCCGGCGTATCAAGCGCACCGAACTTGCCGAATGCGTCCGCCGAGAAAAGCGTTTTGCTGGCAGCATCATACGTCATGATAACTTCGGGCCAATGAACCATAGGCGCCGTTACAAATGCCAACTGATGAGCGCCGAGCGAAAGCGTATCGCCATCGCCCACCACCACGCGACGCTCGGCATAATCCGTGCCGAAATACGCTTTCATCATGGCAAATGCCTTGGACGATGCCACAATTTCCGCCTGCGGGAACGCCTCCGCAAACACCGCGATATTTGCCGAATGGTCCGGCTCCATGTGCTGAACCACCAGGTAATCGGGGGTTCGACCCGCAAGTGCGGCCTTCAGATTCGCCAGCCACTCCTGCCCGAAATGAGCATCCACCGTATCCATAACGGCAATCTTCTCGTCCAGAATCACGTAGGAATTGTACGCCATACCGTTCGGGACGCGATACTGCCCCTCGAACAAATCAATGTCATGATCGTTCACGCCAACGGGAACGATGTCCTGATGAAGTGCCATGTGCGCTCCTTTCTTGTTTGTTGCGCGCATCGCGCGAGCCTTGTTTTTGAAACGCGCCGCGCGCCGTTGTCTGCGAAAAGTATAGAACGCTTTGCGCGAGAAAGAGCTCTGCAGCACGGAAAAGCACGTTTTCGTAACGAAGATGATGCACGGGGAAGCGAAAAGGCGCTCGAACATTGCCGCGCAACCGTGAGCGGCATAGGTGCCACAGGGAGGCAGCGATCGAACAACGCGCCCTATCCGGCTTCCCAACCGTCCGCTTCATCCGCATCATCATGCGCACAAAGGTCGGTCTGCACAATCGTGAAAAAGAAGTCGCTGATCACAGCGGGGCCAGCAAGAAGATCGCCCGTGGCGCGGCCTTCCTCTTCGAAAAGATTATCCAAAAGCGTGGTGGGAACATCGCGGCCCAACAACGCATCGGCATGCGCAAAGCAATACTCTGCAATCTCCGAGCGCCCTAATGCCGATCGATTAGCGCGAAGGAGCGAAAACACCTGGTCATCACTGTTGCTCTGAGCACCGTCAAAGGAGTTGTCGGTTGCACCCAAAACGCTGCTCGCGCCTTCTCCCGGAGCATCAGCCACTCCGCCGCCATGTACAAGTTCGCCCGGTGTGGCCGCCGCATCACACACATCTGCCACAGCTCCCGATGCCGCCGCTGCTGCGTGCGCCGCGCGCGTCGGCCATGGCTTGAGCAGACGCTTGAACGCTGCTGCCAGGCGCTCGGCAGGACCATCGCCCTCGCCTGCCGCGCGCTGGTCCGCGGCGCACGGACCGGAAACGTCTTCCGACGCTGCCCCGTTTGGCGCAACGGCCGATGCGTCCGTCAAGATCGCACCGCTCGCAGGCGCGTTGCACGTCCCTTCGCCCGCATGATCCTCCCTGCAAGCCTGGCCGTCCAAAATACGCTGGACATCGTGCGCAAGATGCGCGCACGTCTGATAGCGCGCCGCCCGATCAAGCTGCGTACATCGCTGAATGAGCGCATCGCACGCTTCGCTGACCTGCGGATTCACCGTACGAATTGATGGCAAGGGGAATTCCATGGGTGGCGGATACCCCGCCAACAAGTGCCACAACGTGCAACCCAGTGCATAAATGTCAGAGCGTGCATCGGTTTGCGCGCAGCCGTATTGCTCGGGCGGCGCATAGCCCTGCGTGCCGAACGCGACCGTATCTTTACGCTGGTCATCGGCCGATTTGAACTCGCGCGCAATCCCTAAGTCAACCACGTTCAGCGCACCGGCGTCATCCAGAAGCACGTTGCTCGGCTTCATGTCACGATACACCACAGCAGGCTCAAGCCCATGCAAGTACCCCAAAATATCGCACAACTCGCGCGCGTACTCCAACGCCTGCCGCTCGGGAAGTGCGCCGGCGGCCGCAACGATGCTCTGCAACGAACGACCCGCCACATACTCGAACACAAAATAGAACGACCCGTTCCAAAGAAACGCATCCAGCAGCTTTGCAATATGAGGGTGATTAACGCGTTTCATGAGCTTCATCTGGGACGATATCCCCTGCGCCACCAGCTGGCCTGAACTCAGGCGCACCGTAGGCGGCAGCTCTTTTATTGCAACTGCAACGTTCGGCCGCTCTTGAACGTGTGCACGATATACGCACCCCATGCCGCCTTTGCCCAGCAGTGCGTCAATAACGTAATCACCCGCCAGCACCTCACCGCGCCCTAGCATGACCCGCACCTTTCGGATTCGTTGCAGCCAGAAGAAGAAACGGAAGGCGCCGCCCCTGAAGTCACGGCAACAACCGTCGCGTTATCGCGCTGGCCGCGGGCGAACACCACATCCATAAGCTGGCGCAAATACGCTTTCAGGCGTTCATCGGGGGATGCGGCAGGAAAAGATGCCGCTGCGACACCCGTACCCGCACCCTGTGTCGCCGCCGCGCCGGCACCTTCGCCACGCTCCGCGGCACCACGCGCACGAAGCGCCGATGCATTGAGCGCTTGATGCAATTCCATATCTGTCAATGACCTGCGAAAACCATCGCTACACACAAGATAAGAGTACCGTTTATCGAACGACCCCTGGGAAAAAACGGGCGTCAAATCATGTGAGGCGCCCACGCATTGCAGCAACGAATTGCGCAAAGGATGCCGCTCGGCCTCGTTACTGGTCAAGCGGCCCGCAGCAATTTCGCGCGCCGCGAACGTCTGATCGCGCGTTATCTGACAAACTGCCTGGTCATCCAAACAATAGAGGCGTGTGTCGCCCACCTGCATCACGTAATACGTCTCAGCCGCCACCAGAAACACCGTGCACGCGGCGCCCATCGAAACGCCTTCATGCAGGCCGCGTTTCAAAAGCGAGAGATTGATTTCCTGCAACAGATTCGCCCATTGCACCTGCACCGCCCGCGCAAAGGCGGCGCCCGAAAACCCCAGCGACTCCCCCGCCAACGGAAGGTCGCGCTGGAACCATTCATCGAAGGCGCGCACGATTGCACCCGACGCCACCTGACCGCGTTGCAAGCCGCTCATGCCATCCGCAACAACCGCCAGCACAACATCGCCTGCTGAAGTTTGGGCGCGTTTCACCAGGTAGGCATCTTGATTCACCGATTTTACCGGCCCTTTTTCAGACGCTCCCGCGCACAGCAGCACGAGGCACACCCCTTCCTTTACGCCGATCGAACCTAGCCGATAATGAGCAAGCGCTCAACGTTTTGCAGCGACACAAACCAATAGCGCACGTGCCCCGCCAACACCAGGCAGTCGCCAAACGCCAAGGGGAAGCACTCCGCTTCCCCTGGCATGCCAGCCGTACTCGTACCTTCGCCAACAGCACCGGCTCCTTCGCCAGCGCCGCTCGCGCCTGCGCCAACAGCGCCGGCCTTGCCGCCTTCCACAGCAGCGCCTTCGCCTGCCGCACTGGCGCCGTTTCCGCTGCTCCACACGGTGCGCCCATCGCGATGCACCGCTGTGCCGTACCGCGACCCCTCGTCGCGCACGTACCAAACATCATGCTCGCGAAAAATACTGCAATGACGGCGCGACACCAAACCATTTGTCTCCACTGCGTCGCAGTCCACGTAGCGGCCGATAAGGAACGGGCCGCCCTGATTGATGGCCCACATGTTTTCAATGGAGGCAGGATTGTCATCAACCGCCCGCAAGATGCACGCGCGCGACGATTCGCTATACGAAACATCGTCTTCGCAGGTCAGCATGGCAGTTGGGCTCTCGTCAACCAGCCCGTTTGCGAACTGTTCCTCCAAGTGTCCAAACGTCATCAGATAGAAAAACGAGCAGAGAACCGCCTGCAGACACGCGTCGGCGTCAAGCGCGACCTGTTCACGCGCCCACGCACGCAACAGCTCGATCTCGCCATCAAGGCGCGTGGTGCTGATGTCAATGCGCCCCTGGGGTATTTCCGCGATAAGCCCCGCACGAAGCTGCTCGTAGCCCGTCTCCAGCAAATCCGCCACCAAACGTGCCTGATCACCATTAGTTTCCCGCAGCAAATCCTGCGCCAAACACGTTGCCGCTTGCTGGAAAAGAGCGGGGTTCTGACGCAAGCTTTCCTGAAAATCGGAAGCATAACGCGAAGAATGGAGCAGGCGCGACAGTCCACTTGCGCTGCGTTTTCTCATCTCGGGGTTCTGGTTATTCACATATCGGCCGTTCAAGCCCACGTATGCATACAGCGTTTTATGGTTGAGCGCGCCGTTTGTCAGCAGGCGAAGGTACTCCGCATACCGGTAAAACGCGGTATACCACCCCTGGTTTTTCATCGGTTCTTCGCAGTTTGTTGCTTCGCCCACGTTCGCCTCCCCCTTCCCCTACCGCATAATCCACGATGCGTCCCTTCATTGTAGATGCTTTTTTGCCGCACAGGTGTTGCGCAACACCTTGACTTGCGATTATTTTTTTGAAAAGGGGCAAAACCGGGCGTTTTTCGAGCGCGGCACGCTACTATGGTGTGACTAATTACGCAAAAGGAGTTTTCATCGCATGAGTCTGCATCGCACCACTTTCAACTCGAATTCGTCCTCAACACCACACGTTTTTTTCACGCGCAGGTCGCGCAAAAGCGCCCGTGCCCTTGCTGTGATCGTGGCAATTATGTTGTGCATGAGCGCGACGCTTCTTTCAGGGTGCAGCAAGACATCATCGGAAAGCAGTAGCTCTGGCCAGGTACAATACCAGGGAACTTCAGTCACGCTGGGAAATTTGAGCATGATTCTTTACAACCAGGAAATCGTGAGCAACACTTCGGGAAAAGACTGCCTTGCCCTGTACTTGCACGTCACAAACCGCGGAACGTCTGCCGAATCCGTTATGGGCTCGTACAACGTCAGCCGCAACCAGGGCGCGGGAACGCACCTGAAAGTCGCGGTGGCCTACGACACAAACGGCAACGCGCTGCACACAGGCGAAAAACGCATTCAACCTGGTGAATCAGCCGATATTGCGCTGTGCTTCGTTTTGGTAAACGACAAACCGGTGACCATCACCTTCGGAAACGAAGAGCGCGGCGTGGCAGAAACCACCCTCACGCTCCCCTTGCCCGAAACCGAAGAGTAACCCGCGGCGGCGGCGCAGGGGGCGCAGCTGCACGCGCGCCTGCGGCACGGCAGGAGTCAAACCTTACGCGGCTTCGTCCTTCGCAACTTGCCCCTGCTGCGGGCGCTTCGCCTTTGCCGCATATATAAGAAGCGCTATTCCTATGATAATCAGGGGAAACGATAACACCATACCCATTGTCAGCCAATCGCCGAACAGATATCCCAGCTGAGCATCGGGCTGGCGAACAAACTCAATCGCCACGCGCGCCAGCCCATACCCCACTAGAAAGACGCCCAGAAACGTTCCCTGAGGACGCGGCGGCACCTTGCGCGAAAGAGCATACAGCACAACAAACAGCACGATTCCTTCCAGAACCGCTTCGTAGAGCTGAGATGGATGACGAGGCAGCATGCCCGCACTGCCGCCGAACACAACGCCCCAAGGAGCATCGGTAACAGCACCCCACAGCTCGCCGTTCACGAAATTAGCACAACGACCGAACAGCAATCCTAACGGTGCGCCCACCACCGCCATATCGGCAAGCGTGAGGTACGGGACCCCAATCATACGCGCTGTGACCAGACCCGACAAGAGCGCGCCGACTAAACCGCCATGGAAGCTCATGCCGCCCTGCGAGAGAGCGAAGATTTCCAACGGATGCCTGAAATAATAGCCGTCGCCGTAAAACAGACAGTAGAACAGGCGCGCGCCCACGATAACGCCAATAATCACGCCCAAAAGAACGGTCAGCAGCGAATCGGTATCAAGCGAAATCTTCCATCGCTTTGCCGTGCGCGCAATGATAAGCGCAGCGCAGGCGAAACCCAAAATGTAGGCAATGCCGTACCAGCGCACCGAAAACGGCCCTATCGAGAACGCGACGGGGTCAAGCATTTGATAGATTTGGTTGAGCATGAGTTCTTCTGCTTTCGCTTTCCGTTCGATGAGCGTCGTTCGAGCGGCGCACAATTTATCGCGCTCATTTTAGCAAAGTACCCCTACGCCGCCCGCCACGCACCTTGATTGTTGACAAAATACCCCACCTTTTGTCAACAATTTCACCCCGAACACTGGACGAAAAGATGAACGTCATTTGTTGACAAAAGGTGGGGTAATTTGTCAACAGCGATAGCCGGCAGCGCGCACGATTTCAAGACCCTGAGCTGCCGAAAGCCCCTTCCACTCTTCTTCGGAAAACTCCGTATCGCGCGGGATGGCACCACGCTCAACCGAGAAACAGTTGGCGCCCAGCTCAAGCCCCAGCACCTCATCGGGGTGCATGCTCACATATTTCACGTGGCTGCCCGCGCACAAGCGTAACACCGCCAGTTGCTGACGCATAACCGCACGTCCCAGTATGGGAAGATGCCCCAGCGGCGTACCCGGAACGGGGATGCGCGGCATAATGCCCACCGCATACGGCTCCCGCGACAGCACATACGCCATACGCTGCGCAATCTGCTCGTTTGTATGCTCGACACCAATAGGCTCGATACACGAAGAGAACTTCAGCGGCGAAGCGCAAATTGCATCGATGCTGCGGCGACGAACCTCGGGATCAAAAGGCGTGTCCACGCCCTCGCCCATACGCAGCACGTGATATGCACTGTTTGCACCCGCTTGCCAGCAAGCATATGCCATGGCTGCAGAAAGCTCGCCTACGTTCAGGCAAATCTCGTAATCACCGGGCACTTCGGCGCGAATACGCGCAACCATATCCGCGATTTCATTTAGGTCGTAAAATTCTGTGGACCGCAGCGTAACTTGCGTAATGCCCGCCTCAACATAGCTTCGCGCCATAGAAACTACCTGATCAGCGGTAAGAATGCGCTCTTCGCGAACCAAGCCCCATTTTTCGCCGAACGAGCAGAACGCGCAATTCATCTTACACGGATGAAGGTCCAGGCCAATGGCGCCCGCTACTCTGCCGTGCCCGCCGGTAACGCGCATGGCGAAGTCACTTGCCACCTGGCGTATGTACGCCACTTCGGGGCTATCAACGGGAAGGTTCAGCAAGCGAAGGATGGTCTCTTCGCTTTGGACGGCGCCACGCAAACCCTCGTCGGCAATGCGATCGATCTCCGCAACAACGCGCGGGTCGGCAGCTTGCGAACCGGAACCCGCAACGCCAGATGCCTGCGGGTCGGCAGCAACGGAGCGCAACGACGCAACATCCACCGCGGATAAGGCATCTACGGCGCCTGCGGCACCACCAACCGCCCCGCCAGCGGCAATGCCAGCAGCGGCACCCATCTCGCCTGCAACACCGCAAACGGCAACAGAGGCGCCCGCGACGCCTTCGCTCTCATCGGCACTGGCAAGCTTCAAGGACACCACGCCGCCATTGGCGCCGTGCATCAGCGTTGCGCCATCTGCGCCGATAAACGTCGGGTTCTCCACCGCCGTCAGCCGCCCAGGCACCCACCAGTTTGCTCCTTCAACAAAACGAGGGTCGGGATGCACCAGCCCACTGCCGAATCCCGCCGCACGAAGAAGCGCAATGTTGTCCTGCGGCGTAATGCCGCGCCACTCATGCTCGGAAAAATCAGCCGCATGCGGAGATGCACCGCGCTCAACATTGCTGCCGTTGCCGCCTGCCTTCAAGGCAAGTGTCTCACCCGGATGCGACGATACATATTTCACGCGACTGCCGCTGACCAGGCGAATCACCGCCACAATCTGCGCAATGCGCTCATCTGACAGCGGCGCCTTCCCCTCGAACGGCGTACCGGGCACATTCACGCGCGGCTTGATGCCCAGCGACTCCGGATCGCACGAAAGTGCGAACACAATATGTTCAGCTAGCTGCTCGTTTGTGTGCTCGACGCCAATCGGCTCAATGCCCGTGTTGAGCTTCAAAGGAGACTCGGAAATCACCTTGACCGTGCGCTTGCGCACTTCGGGGTCAAACGGCGTATCCACACCTTCGCCCAAGCGGAAAACATGGTACGCGCTCGAGGCGCCGCATTCGAACGCATGGCGCGCCATCTCAGGAGAAAGCTCGCCCACATTCAGGCAAATCTCATAAGTTCCTGGCACGTTTTGCCTGATTAAAGTCACTAAGCGACACACCTCATTCACGTCGTAGAACTCCGTGGAACGAAGCGTTATGGTATTCACGCCAGCTTGCGCATAATCGCGGGCAATAGCCAAAATCTGATCGTCGCTCAAGCGCACCGCAGTGGTCACAATGCCCAGCTTTTCCGCAAACGAGCAAAACGAGCAGTTCATTTTGCAGGGAGCATAATCAAGACCAATGCAACCGCCGACCTTCGCACACCCGCCCGACGCGCGTAGCGCCACATCGCACGCCACGCTGCGCATATACGCCGCTTCCTCCGATGAAGAATCAACACTCAGAAGCTCGATGATCGTTGCGCGACTCTGCTGCGCGCCACGCAAGCACTCCTGAGCAATGGCATCGATTTTCTGCTTGAACTGCTCGTTCATGTTTGCTCCCTGTCTGTATATCCCGATGTGCCGCCATGCTCTTTTCGCATAACAGCACGCGGAAGCCGCACTCAAATCCGTACGGCTTCCGCCTTTTTACTCTATTTCATTGCGAAGTTTTCGCCCGCGCAATCCGTGCGCGCGCTGCTTACTTATTCAGCGTGTCCTCGCACCACTGCGCCAGCGGAGCCTGCGCCTTCAGCTGCTCTTCGGTAATCTCAAGACCCTTCTTTGTGCACGTTGCCTTCAGCGTGCTGATCTTCTGATCGCTCATGTCAACGCGGAAGTTCGCAATATCCCACGTAGCCTTCTGGGCATCCAGATCGGTACCAATGCTATCGGCGCAAATCTTCATAGCTTCATCGGCATTGCTGTTCATGAAGTCGGTAGACTTCTTCTCGGCCTGCAGGAATGCCTTAATGGAGGCTTCCTTCTGCTCGTAAACTTCCTTCGTGGTAATTAGCATGGCAACGCCGTAGGAATCGACATCAGCATTGCAGCCAATCTTGTAGGAGCCGTCAATCTGCTTCAGAGCGGTGTCAGGATACGGCTGGCTTGCCGCCATCATGTCAATGTCGCCGGATACCAGCGCGGTAGGAATGGTGTTCGCCTTCAGGTCAACCAGTGTGACCACACCGTCGCCTTCGGCGCCGAAATCGTTGAAAGAGACGCCCATCTTCTTCAGCCACGACTTGAATTCACTCTCGGTAGTCGCGCCCTTCTGCACGCCGCACTTAATGGTGCCGCCGTTAGCAGCTGCCGCGCTCTCGAACGATGCAGCAACTTCCGCCTTGTTGTCCTTCGCCTTGTCGTAAGGAACAATAGCCTTATCGCCCGTCATGCCTGCGCCGGCAACCCAAACCTGGCCGCCCGTGGAAATGTTCGTGCCCGCCAGCACCACAATACGATCGCCGTAGTTCTTCAGCGCGTCGGCCACGGGGCCCTGGCCAGTAGCAGCAATGTCGGAAGCGCCCGAAAGCAGCGCCTCAACGGACTGAGCACCCGAACCTGTAACGGGGTTCAACGTGATTTCCGGACCACAATCCTTGTAAAATCCCTGGTTATCAGCAACAATGATGTCCTCGTAGCCGCCCTTGTTCAAGTAAGCGATGCTCAGCGGCTCGTACGATTCAGCCGATGCGCTGCCCGATGCCGAAGACGCAGCATTCGATGAGCAGCCCGCCAGCAAGGTGCCGCCCAGCGCCAGCGCGCAAGCGCAAGCAGCAAGGGAAAATAGTTTCTTCTTCATACTTTCTTTCCTTCTTTCCTTGTTGTTTTTTGTTTCCTGTATCACTCAGCGTTGCCAAACGACGCCGAGTCAAAAGGCATGCAGTCCAATATTTCCGCAGAAAGCGCCACGACCTCCGTCGAAGCCTTACTGCGATCCATGTCTTCAGGAAGACGCCACTCGCGCAAAACAGTGCCGGGCGAGCCCGAAAACAGCACAATGCGCGACGAAATAGCAACCGCTTCCGAGATGTTATGCGTAACGAACATGACGGTCTTGCGTTTTTTTAGCCACAGGCGGCGCAGACTTTCGTCCAGGCGGCCACGTGTCTGCTCGTCCAATGCGGAAAACGGCTCGTCCATCAGAAAGACCTCGGAGTCCATTGCTAGAAGACGCGCAATAGCCACGCGCTGCTTCATACCGCCGGAAAGCGTATTGGGACGCATGTCGGCTTTGTCCTCGAGCCCTACCTGCGCCAATGCCGCGCGAGAACGTGCTTCGCCCCGCTTTGCATCCCAACTGCGGCCTTGTGCGCGCGTAGCGTTTTCTAGCGCGAACATGACGTTTTGCAGAACGGAGAGCCACGGGAACAGGCTATATTCCTGAAAGACCACGCCACGTTCGGGGCTGGGAGATTCAATGGGTGCACCGCGGAACAGCACTTCCCCCTGCGTAGGAGCAAGAAAACCCGCCATCATGGAAAGCGACACCGTTTTCCCGCAGCCAGACGGACCAATAAGGCTCACGAATTCGCCTTCTTCAATAGACAGATTCGCATGCTCAAGCACCACTTGAGCTTGCGCTTTGCGTTTGTTCGTGAGGAACGCCTTGCTCACATCGCGCATTTCGATAAGAACCATTATTGATCAGCCCCCAATTTGCGATTCATCCAGCGCTCAATGCTGGCAAGAACAACGCGGTCCAAAAACAGGCCGAACAGGCAAATAACGGTAATGCAGGCGAAGGCGCCCACGTAATCAAGCAAGTCGCGCGCAAGCTGAATAGAATAACCCATGCCCACGCCGGTGCCAACGATCATTTCGGCAGCAACCAGCACACGCCATCCCGATGACATGCCCAAACGCAACGCATTCACTATGGAACACGCCGCTTGCGGAATAAGAACGCGCAGGAAAATGGTTGCCGGGCGCGCGCCGCTCATCTTCGCCGCCTGCACCATGACAGACGGAACGGTGCGAATAGCGCCCGAGACGCCAATGGTGATGACCATCGATGACACAGCGAAGATCATGAATATGGCTGAGTCGTCGCCCAGGCCGAACATAAGGATAGCCACCGGCAGCCACGCCAGGCCGGGAATCATCTGGTAGATTGCCACGGGCACAATGGCAATGGCGTAAAACCGTTGAAAGTAGCCCATAAGCGAACCCAGAACCACGCCAACCGAAGCGGCCATGCCAAATGCAATGAGCAGGCGCTTGATGCTGGTGCCAATGTGCTCGTAGATGGAGTGACCATACAAGGGACGACCCGCAAAAAGATACTCGCCCAAACGCTGGAACGCAGATAGAGGATCGGGAAAGCCTAGCGTAGAGCCGTTTGCATTAAAGATGAGCGAGCAAGCCTCCCAAATAATCAAGCCCACAGCAATACCCAAAAACACGCGAATGATTGTCGCGAGCGCCTGCTTCGCGCCATACAACGGCGCGTGGAAAGAACGCGCTGCAGGATTTTTCTCCATGCAACGCGCGAGTGCTCTTTCTTGGCTGCTTTGACGCACGCGGACACTCCCTTGGTAATGGACTTAAGTGTTCTCGCATTATAAGCACCGTGCGCATCTATTTGCAATAGTCTATTATTTTATGTGGTTGATTATTTCGATATGAAAATACTACTGTTTTGCTATGGTTTTGTTGACAAAAGGTGGGGTAATTTGTCAACAAAAACGCCCCGCGGGTTACACGGGGCGCTGAAGAAATGCGACTTACTCTTATTTGTCGTCGTCAACGACAATGACGTTCGGGCTGTTCAGAAGCTCGTCCATGTCAAGATCGGCGGGAACAACCGAAGTCACGCCTGGTACGCGCTCCTTCAGGATGCGTTCAACGCCGTTTGCCAGCGTCAGCTGCGACATGGGGCAGCCCTTGCAAGCGCCCTGCAGCTCAACAGTGACAACACCTTCGTCGTCTACGCCAATCAGCTTCACGTCGCCGCCGTCTGCCTGCAGAGACGGACGAATGAGCTCCAACACAGCGCGCACATCTTCGATATCAACTTTCATGTGATGCTCCTTTTATCATCGTGTTTTTCTTTCGCGGTGATTGTAACACAGCAGCGCCCCATAAATGGTTACCCTTCGAAAACACGAATACGCATTCCCGATTCTTCCAACATGCTCATGGCAAGCTCGTCGGGGTACGGATTTTGATACACAACCTCTACAATGCCGGCATTGATGATCATCTTCGCGCACAGCACGCACGGCTGCGTGTTCACATACAGCGTGGCGCCCTCTACGCTTATGCCATAGCGCGCCGCCTGGATCAGGGCATTTTGCTCTGCATGAAGCGCGCGGCACAATTCATGGTTTTGCCCGCTGGGAACATTGAGCTGCTGACGAAGGCATCCCGTTTCATAGCAATGGCGAAGTCCCGTGGGCGCGCCGTTATAGCCCGTTGCCAGAATGCGCTTATCGCGCACCAGCACGCATCCCACGCCGCGTCGAACGCACGTAGTTCGCGTGGCAACCTGATTTGCCAGCGTCATAAAATACTCATCCCACGAAGGACGATGCAGCTGTTCCATGTCTTCCCCTTTCGGAAAGTCGATGTCCATCTTTAACCGAATC
>CAKTVK010000027.1 GCA_934623455.1 uncultured Eggerthellaceae bacterium
GTAGTGGCTAATTTAGTTTGGCTTAAATTGGCTAAATTAAATTGACTTTCAGTGGTCAAAATTGCCCGACGTTAACACCATTCAGAAAAAGATGGCTGAGTTGTGTTTGACGGCGCTCAAGTAAGGAGTTGTTTAATGGCGGTCGAATCAAATTCCGTGCTTCTTGATGAAGAGAAGGTTCTGTCGATTCGAAAGGATTTTCCTATCCTTGACCAGCAGATTCACGGAAATCCTTTGATTTATCTGGATAATGCTGCCACTACTCAAATGCCCCGTCAGGTAATTGATGCCATATCGGAGCATTACCTGACAAACAACGCAAATGTTCATAGGGGCATCCATACGTTGAGCGAGCGCTCGACTTCTGCTTTCGAACACGCTCGAGAGACGGTTGCGGCATTTATTGGCGCACCTGCTTCTCGCTCGATTGCTTTTACGAGTGGATCTACCGATTCGGCTAATATGGTTGCACGTATGGTGGAACCTATGCTTAATCCAGAAGACACCATTTTAGTATCCGCCCTGGAACATCATGCCAACTTGGTTACGTGGCAACAGCTTTGCAAAAGAGTTGGGTGTCGAATGCGGATTGTTTCCCTTGATGAACAGGGTGATATTGATCTTGCGGTTTTAGAGCGCCTTCTTGAAGCTGAAAAGGTCAAATTATTTGCATTTGCCCAGGTTTCCAATGTGCTGGGTACGGTATCACCCGCTAAAACCATTTGCGACATTTGCCACTCAAAGAATGCCTTAGTGGTAATGGATGCCGCTCAGAGCATTCGCCATGAGCTTGTAGATGTGAGCCGCATTGATTGCGATTTCATGTTCTTTTCGGGACACAAGATGCTTGGTCCTACGGGGATAGGTGTGCTATATATCAAGGATAAGCTCCTATCCTCTCTTCAACCCGTTGTGTTCGGCGGAGAAATGGTTGATCGAGTTTCTTTTGAAGAGAGCACGTTCGAGTGCGCGCCGATTCGATTTGAGGCGGGAACGCCGAATTATGTTGGTGCAATTGCGCTTGCGAGGGCTATTGACTATCTAGAATCCATTGGGCGACAAGCTATAAATGCTTACGAGCGAAGCTTGATAAAGCGAGCCGAGCAGAACCTTAGATCATTGGAGGGGGTAACAATTTTAGGAAACCCCCATGAAAGGGCAGGCTGTATTTCTTTTGTTGCCGATGGTGTGCATCCTTTTGACTTGGCGCTTTTTGTTGATGAAAAGGGAGTCGCTTTGCGGTCGGGAACTCAATGTGCGCAGCCTTTGCTGAAGCAGGTGTACGAAGTTGAGAAGGTGTGTCGATTGTCGCCTGCTTTTTACAATACATTGGATGAGATTGAAAGGTGTGCCGAGGTGCTAGAAGAGACCCTTTCCCTGCTTAGGAAGTTCAATCGGTAACCCTTCTTCATGTCTGTACACGTCGCGTCTCTTCTGCGATTGTGTATGCGGCTGCGGCGTTCGCTCTGCGCCCGAGCAGCGTTTGCACCTGCCCCTTCACGGCGTCTTCATACCTTTGTGCAGCTTTTGTCGCGTTTTTCGCCAAGGCGCGCTTCACCTGGTATCATGAAAAAATTAATACCCTATTTTGAAGGTGCAAACATGATTTTAACCGTAAAACGCACTTCTCGGGCGCTGCTTGCTTGCATGCTTTCAGGCGTGCTGGCCGTCTCTTTGGCGGGCGCTCCCGCCGCGGCATACGCCGAGACATCCGCCGAGCTGCGCGCTCAGGCCGAGGATAAACAGGCGCAGGCTGATGAGCTGTCTGCGCGTATCGATGAGCTTTCTAACCAGTTGGTCGAGGCACGCGAAGTCGAAGACGAAGCAACGGAAAAATACGATGCCGCGGAAGCCGCCAAGCAGGACGCGCTCGATCGCAAAGAAGCTGCTGAGCAAAAGATTACTGAAACGCAAGCTCGCTTGAGCACGCGCGTGACCTCGATGTATCGCAGCGGTGGCGCCATGTCGTTCTTGGACGTTCTTCTGGGCGCGGGATCTTTTGAGGAATTCCTGACCACCTGGGACGCTCTGGCAGCCATCAACAATCAAGACGCTGCGCTGGTAGAAGAGAACCGCCAAGCACGCGCCGAAGCCGAGGCTGCTGCCGAGGAATACGCGGAGCAGAGCGCCATCGCTAAAGAAGAGCTTGAACGCGCGCAGAAAGCAAGTCAGACAATCGCCGAGACGTCTTCGCAACTTGCTTCCGAGCTTGAGTCGATGAATAGCGAGATTGCCGATTTGGTTGCCCGAGGAGAACAAGCGGCCGCCGAAGAGGAGGAGGCGCGTCAGAAAGCTCAGCAGCAGGCATCGGGCGGTAGCAGCGGTGGCGGCTCGTGGACCGATCCCGGTAGCGGTGGCGAATTGTTTGACTCCAGCTATTTTGACGGCTGGGTGAAGCCTACCAGCTACTATGGTGTGACCTGCGAGTTTGGTTATTCTCCTATTACAGGTTCGCATAACGGCATTGACTTGGGTGCTTCTTCAGGTACGCCTATCTATTCTTCTGGTCCTGGTATTGTGACGTTCGTGGGCTGGTACGGCACGGGTGGCAATTCTGTCATTGTTGATCACGGTAACGGTGTGCAGACTATCTACATGCATCAGAGCCAAACCGCAGCGTATGTTGGCGAATCGGTGCAGGCCGGTACGTGCATTGGCTACGTTGGCTCCACGGGTCTGTCCACGGGTCCGCATTTGCACTTCCAGTTGGTCATCAACGGCACGCCCACGAACCCGCGCAACTACTTCAGCTTCTAGGGGCAGGCGTCTGCGTTGGCACGCTGAGCGTTTTTTCGATGCGGGGCGCAGCGGTGAAGGGCTTTTAATCTTGCGAATCCGCGCAACGCAGTGCGTGGCTGCGAAGGTGCTGTTTGCGCCTCTTTTCGCCCTTCGCGTTCCCCGTGTGGCGTGACGAATGCTTCCCCATACCGATATAAGCGTAACGTTTTGGTGCCCGCCTGGTGCGGGCATCTTTTATTGGTGTACACTGAGCGCGTTAAGGAAGCGAGGAGGCTTCTTTGCAGTCCTAGAGAGAGGATCAAAAATGGCAGTTACCATTAATGCTGATGATTGCGTAGCATGCGGCGTTTGCGTTGACGCTTGCCCGCAAGAGGCTCTTTCCGTTGCAGATGTTTGCACGGTGAATGCCGATTCCTGCATCGATTGCGGTACGTGCATCGACGAGTGCCCCGTAGGCGCTATCACCGAATAAGCGCACATCGCCCAATTGTTGCAAATGCCCGACTGCTTGAAAGCATCGGGCATTTTCTTTTGTGTGCGACGGTCTATTAAGTGAATCGCTATTTTCTTGCGGCGTTTAGAGTGTAGAAACACAGTGCTTGTTGCCAAAAGGCCCTTCATTTCGGGCAAATCGACGATAATCGGTGGTCGGGGATTCGGTAGTTAATCTATCGATTTTAGTGCAGCTTATTGACCTGGGGTTATGCTGGCATGTAAAAGCGAATCAATGCAGTTATCCGCTCTAAAGGCCAGAATTACGGCGCTCGGGGCGATTGGACCACCGAATATCGTCGATTTGCCTGAATTTGCACCCGTTTTTCCAACAACTGCTTTCTTTGGGTGGGCTTTTCGGTGCCTTGAACGCCTTGAATGCCGCGCTCACCTGCCCGGGGATTCAAGAACGCCTTCTGAAGGGGAGCTCTTCGTCCTTGTTTCCGGAAAGGAATCCCCGGATTCAGCCGCACGTACTCGGGCGGGTTCGAGAATAAAACGCACGTGTCAGGTGAACCTGCATCGTATGCGAGCGCCTCAGCACCTTCTGTCGCGCTCCATCGCGCGATCGCCACGGCATCCTTTCTCGCGCTCGATCATGCGACGGTGCGACCGTTCACTTGCACCCACGCGCAAGGGTGTCCGAAAAATTCCCCAAAAAGTCTCTTGCGCAATCAAAAAAGTTTGCCTAGAATAAAAGGCACTTTAATGCACCCGTAGGGCGTAGGCCCTTTTTTCGGGGAGTCGCGAAAGCGTTCATCTCCGACCTTTGTTCAGCGCGCTTCATGCTGAACCAATCAAAAAAGACAACCGAAAAAGCGATTCGATAGGAATCAAAGGATACCTGTATCTGCAAACAGCCAGGTCAGCGTCTTATCCGCGCATTCCTTTTGTTGAATTGCGTCCGAAAGGAGACCCTATGGATGGAATTACCCCTGTCTACGCCCCCGGTGCTCTTCGTGAAACATGCAACGGCATTCAGGTGATGGATCTTCGCGATGAGATGCTGGCTCGTCGCGAAGTGGAACTGACCAGCGATGTTACGGCGGAATCGGCCACCAATCTGATTCGCTCCCTGCTGCATTTGCAGCGCGAAGATGCCCATGCCCCTATCACCTTGTTCGTGAACAGCAACGGTGGGGAAGTGCAAAGCGGTCTGGCCCTTTACGACGTTATGCAAGCGCTGACGTGCCCCATTCGCACGGTGTGTTTGGGCATGGCGGCCAGCATGGCGGCGCTGATTTTCATCTCGGGCAGCCAGCGCGATATGTTGCCTCATAGCCGCGTAATGATTCATGATCCGCTGATTGGCGGTGGTATTGGCGGTAGTGCTCTTTCCGTGAAAGCCCGTGCCGATCATCTGATGCGAATACGCGACATTACCGCCCAGGTTGTTGCCGAACATACCGGCATGACGCTGGACGAAGTGTTCGAGCTGACATCTACCGACACCTATTTCGAAGCTCAGGAAGCGGTGGACGCTCACCTGGCTGACCGTATTATCACCGCGCTCTAAGAAAGGGGCTCTTATGAATTGCATTTCCTTCTCTCCTGAAACCGTCGATCGAAGCGCCTATCAGGGCGAATACCTGCTTACCGCCCAGCAATCCGTCAATACTGACAGCTGGCAGACCGGATTGAACAACAACGTTTTGGTTTTGGGCTGCTCCGGCGGCGGCAAAACGCGCCATCATTTGCTGCCTAACTTGCTGCAGGCTCAAGGCTCCTATATTGTGCTGGATGGCAAAGGAACGCTGTTCAACCAGGTAGGTCCGTACTTGAAGCGTTGTGGATACCGGGTGGACCGCCTGGATTTCACCACCATGGACGGCACTGTTGGTTATGACCCGCTTGACCATGTGCGCTGGAGTTACGGTGTGCCCAACCAGCAGGATATTATTGCTATCGCTTCGGCTATTTGTCCTGTTCAAACATTTAATTCCGACCCTTTTTGGGAGCGCGCGGCGGCAAATTATCTGGCCAGCTACATTGCTTACGTGCTGGAAACGTGCGAACCGCCCTATTGCAATTTTTCGACGGTTATCAGCGTGTTCGAGGCAGCATGCGAAGGCCAAGTGGGCAAAATGTTCGACGATTTGGAGCATGAACGCCTCGATAGCTACGCCGTTTCTCTGTATCGTCGCGCTCGCTGTACTTGCGGGGCCGAGCGCATGCATTCCAGCATCATGGGCATTTTGGCGGCCAACTTGCTGCCGTTCGGTTTTCCCAGCGTGCGCGGGTCGTTTTGCCGCGAGGATCGCGTTGATTTTTCCCGATATGGGAAGAGAAAGCGCGCGCTGTTTGTGACCATGGACGATTTGGACCAGAGTCTTTCTCCTTTGACCAGCCTTTTTATTCAGCAGGCATTTACTAATCTGTGCGATTACGCGGACAAGAATTGCGTGGAGGACCGCTTGCCCGTTCCCGTCCGCTTCATGCTGGACGACTTCGCCAACTTGAACCTGCCTGATTTCGACAACGTGCTTTCGGTCATCCGTAGCCGTGAAATCAGCTGCACGGTGGTTTGCCAGACGGTCAGCCAGCTTTCGGCGCGTTACGGCAGCGATGCCGCCAACGCCATTGTAGGCAACTGCGACACCCAGCTGGTCATGGCGTTTCAGGATGTGGAGACCGCTCAGTACTTCGGGGTGCGCGCGAATCGCACCGCCAGCGCTTTGTTGGAAACGCCCCAAGGCCAGTGGTGGGTTTTCCGGCGTGGCGAGAAAGGCCAGCTCCAGGTAGCAAATCAGCTAGAATTGCATCCTGCGTACGCGGAGTACGAAGAGGCACGCGCGGAAGGTTTTGCGTCGGAGTCGGGTTCAGGCGCGGGGTTGCGAAGCGTGGCGGACGAGGGTCCATCGGAAGACGACGATTACTTTGACGAGGAAGAATGCCCTTGGGATGAGGATGACTGGTGGTTTGAAGAGCTGCCCCTGGATGATGAAAATTGCGCGGCGTAGCGGAGGCTTGTCACATCGTGCAAGGTCGCGGCGCGTATGGTGGCGTCGCGCTATTGTGGGCGTGACGGGCGCCGCGTGGCGGCGCTGCGCGGCGTAGCGGAGGCGCGCGTGGCTCGGCTTTTCCTTTAATCGGGAAGCGCCGAGCTGTTCTTCTTGAAACGACTTATAATAGGCGGCGCTGCATGAATTATCTGCCGGCGCGAATACCGAAAAACTCAAGGAATTATCATGGCTTTTGACTTCTACGATTATCTCTATAACGGCTACACAGGCGAATATCAGCTGGTCAGCGCCTTGTATCGCAATGGCTTGGATGCGGTGCGTCCACCGGCGGATATGGGCATTGATGTGGTGTCGCTGAACCTGAAAGAGCAGCTGAAGGACCCCACCACGGCGCCCGAGACCTTCTTTTTCCAAGTCAAAACTGCTCTAACGACGGTGCGCTTCGACGAAAAAGGGCGCAGCACCGGCATTGCGGAATTCAAGCTGAAGGAGTCCGAGGTTGAGCTTTTGTGCCAAGGCGTGGGTCGCGTGCTGATGTGCTACGTGTATACGCGCGAGAACGATTCCTTAACGGATTCCTTCGAAACGCCGTTTTGCTGTTTTTGGATTGACGGCGAACGCCTGCGCACTATTTCCGACGGCGGCGCTCTGTTTATGGCGGAAGGCGATACGAAGCTCACGCTGCGCTGCAAGTTGACGCTGCCTCCCTATAAGGGCAGCCATTGGTACGCCATGGTGGTTGATTCCCAGGGCAATCAGGCGCCCGAGGGTTATCTGGGCACCATCGATTCCGATGATCAGGCAACGAGCGCATCTGATGGCGCGGACCATTATAGCGTTCGGGGCTACTTGAAATACGCGCGCGAGCGGGCTTGTGCCGTTGCGGCTGGAGCTGCTGGAGCGACGGCTGGAGCTGCGTGTGAAGCAACGCCAGCGACATCGGTCGCGGTAGGAAGCGCGGCTGCGCGTTCGGTTGGAACTGCGGCTTCGCGTGCCGCCGCCCCTGCATCTGGTACCGCACCTGCGGCTTCGTCCGAATGCACGCTGTTTTCCGACAACGCCGAAGCTGCACGTGCCCACGTACTGGAATCCATGGAAAAGCGCGGCGTCACGCGTTTCGTGCATTTTACGGAAGTCGATAATCTGGAAAGCATCATAATGCGCGGCTTAATGCCGCTGTCCCTGATGAATGGCGTGTCGAAAGAGGAGTCTGCTCTGAAGCTCAATCGATACGAAGGCACCGATGCCATTTGCCTTTCGGTGGAGTTTCCCAATTATCGAACGTTTTATCATCGTCGCTGCGTGGAGTCCGACAAAAAGTGGTGCGTGCTGCTTTTGGATGCCCGAAAGATTATCGAGCGTTACGAGCCGCAATTTTACTGGACGAATGCTGCGAGCAAGTCGTTTTTGGAGCCTCGCTTCAACGCGGGAAACCGAAACGATCCTTGTTCCGCTCAGGCTTTCGACGGCATGTTTTATCAGACTGAGACGCCTAATCGTTTTTTGACGGTCACGCCGCGCACGAGGTTTATTCCCGATAAGTATCCGACGAATCCCCAGGCAGAGATTCAGATTTACGACAAGATTACCCCTGATTGCATTAGCCTCGTTGTGTTCGAAGACCAAGAATCGGTGGCTCGTTACCAAGCGGCATTTCCGTTTGGCGCGCCGGCATGCACGGTTGACCAGTGCGAAGTGAACTACTTTGCGCCGCGCGCTGATTGGCAGGAATGGCGCGGCGAGGGCGTGTCGGAGGCATCGTCGGAAGATGCATCTGCGTCTAAAGGCGAAGGCGCGTGCTCGTAGCGTCTGCTCTGGGGCGTACGTGCTGCGCGTGTTTCTTCTTTGCGTTACGCGGCTCGGCGGGAGCGTTATAGAACCCGCGCGCCGCACACAAATAGACATGGTGTGTACGCGGCCAAATTTTTCCCGCTATGAAGTGCGAAAGCAGTACAATATATAGTTACGTATATTGGTTTATTGTGCGTGGTTGCGGCGTGAGAGTGCGGCAAGCGAACCACTTCGCTTAGGGTTGCTGCTTTGCGCTGCGCGTGGCCGCGTTGTTTCGAAGACAAAGGATAAAACATGAAGGTATCGTTGAAGTGGCTTTCCGATTATGTGGACGTTCCTGCGGACACTAAGGCGTTTTGCGACCGTCTGGATTTGACGGGCACGGGCGTAGAAGGCGTGGAAAAGCTCGGTGCCGCTTTCGACCATGTGGTGGTTGGCTACGTTCTGACCTGCGGAGACCATCCCGATAGCGATCATATGCACGTGGTAACGGTGGATGTTGCGCAAGACGAGCCGCTGCAAATCGTGTGCGGCGCGCCCAATATTGCCGCTGGCATTAAGGTTCCCGTTGCGTGCGTGGGCGCTCATTTGCCGGGTGATGTGAAAATCAAGAAAGGCAAGCTGCGTGGTGTGGCGTCGAACGGCATGTGCTGCTCGCAGCGTGAGCTGGGTTTTGGTTCCGACCATGCGGGCATTTGGGTGCTTCCCGAAGACGCACCCGTGGGCATGCCCATTGCCGATTACCTGAAGCAGTCCGATACCGTGCTTGACCTGGAAATTACGCCGAATCGTCCCGACTGCCTTTCCGTGGTGGGCTTTGCGCGCGAAGTGGGCGCAATGTATCGTACGGGCCACACGAATCCTGTTCACGAGATGGCCGCTAAGTTGCAACTTGATAATTCGGACGAAGCGCTAGAAGACCTGGTAAGCATCACGATTGAGGACGAGAAGCGTTGCCCGCGTTATGCGGCACGCGTCATCCGCGGCGTGAAGGTGGGTCCCAGCCCCGACTGGATGGTCGAACGTCTTGCCGCCATTGGTCAGCGTTCCATTAACAATGTGGTGGACGTGACAAACTACATCCTGTTCCTGTTCGGTCAGCCGCTTCACACGTTTGACCTGGCAAAACTGCAAAACGAGCAGGGTCATGCTGCCGTGGTTATCCGTGCGGCAAAAGAAGGCGAGCATCTGGTGACGCTTGATGGCACCGACCGCGCGCTCACAACCGACATGACGGTTATCTCTACGCCTGAGCATGGCGCTGTTGCGCTGGCGGGCGTTATGGGCGGCCTTGATTCCGAAGTGACCGAGGAAACCACCGACATCTTGTTGGAAACGGCAACGTTCGAGGCGGGTCGTACGAGCCGTACGAGCCGCAACCTGGGCCTGATCAGCGAAAGCTCCATGCGCTACGAGCGCGGCGTTGACGACCACGATATTGACATTCGCTCTGCTGCTGCGGCGGCGCTCATCGTGGAAGTTGCGGGTGGCCACGTGGTGCGCACACGCTCCAATGACAAGGGCATCATCGACGAATGGCCGTGCGTAAGCGAGCCGTTCCACAACATTTTCCGCGTCAAGCGCTTCCAGGGCATGATGGGCGCCGAAATTTCGCGCGAATTCGCGTGGCAGACGTTGGAGCTTTTGGGTTGCACCGTTTCTGCGACCGACGACGAAAACGTTTTGGATGTGGTGTCGCCCAGCTTCCGCCCCGACCTTGAGCGCGAAATTGACCTGTACGAAGAAGTGCTGCGTTTGTACGGCATGGACTTGATTCCATCTACGCTGCCGGGCGGTCGCGGCCGTTTCGCCGTTAAAACAGCAGACCAGAAGCGCACCGCGTTGCTGAACGATGCTTTGCGTGCCAGCGGCATGAACGAGACCATGACGTATTCGTTCGCCGACCCGAAAGACCTTGAAAAGCTGCGCATGGATGCGGAGAAGCTGGGTCTGGGTCAGCCGGTTGAGCTTATCAACCCCATGAGCGTGGATCAAAGCGTTATGCGCCAAAGCATTATCCCCGGGCTTTTGCGCTCGGTTTCCTATAATCAGAACCGCGGCGTGAAGAACGTGCAGCTCTACGAAATGGGCGTGGTGTTTGCGGCTGCGGAAGGTCGCAAGAAGCCGAAGGAACGCACGAAGGTCGCGGGCGTTCTTGCAGGCGCGTTTGGCGATAAGCAGTGGAACAACGAGCCGTCGCCGTTCGATTTCTTCGATGGCAAGGGCGTTGTGGAAAACATTTGCCGCGAGCTGGCCGTTGCCAAGCTGCGTTTCAAGGCGCTTTCCGCTGATGAAGCGCCGCATTTGCAGCCGGGCCGCGCGGCGGAAGTCGTGGCTGGTGGTACCGTGTTGGGCTGGCTGGGTGAGATTCATCCGCTGGCTGTTCAGGCGTTTGATGCCGAAGCTCCCGTGGTTGCGTTCGAGCTTGACTTGGATGCGCTGCTGAAGTCTGCCCGTCCTGCGCGCGATTACGTGGACGTTCCGGCGTTCCCGGCCGTTGCTATGGATGTGGCGTTCGTGGTGGACGAAGACGTGACGTGTGAGCGTTTGATGCAGTGCATGACATCGGCAGCGGGCAAGATGCTGGAAAGCGCAACGCTCTTTGACGTGTATCGCGATGAGCAGCGCGTGGGCAAGGGCAAGAAGTCCATGGCGTTCAAGCTGATGTATCGCGTGCCCGACCGCACGCTGACCAGCGAAGAGGTTGAAAAGACGCATGCGAAGATGCTGAAGAAGGTCGCAGGCGCCACGGGCGCGGAGATTCGCGGATAGAAACGCACGAGTGGCCGCCGCGATTCAAGCGCGCGGCAAGCATATCGGGTAACACGAAGGGCGGCCAGAGGGTCGCCCTTCTCTTTCTAGGCTCGTGAGCCTGCCCGGCGCGCGCAGCGCGCCGGGAAATAAACCACCCGCTATGCGGGTGCGCGTCGAAGGCTTCGCCCTTGCGCGACGATGGCCGCCTTCCGATGGGGTACGATACGCTTGCTTAGGACGTATCACCCGGAAAGGCGGCCATCATGGCAAACCAGGCGAACAGCCTGTCGCACACGAAGTGGATGTGCAAGTACCACATCGTGTTCACACCGAAGTATAGGCGAAAGATCATCTACAACCAATATCGCGATTCCCTGGGGGAGATATTCCGCCAGCTTTGCAGCTACAAGGGGGTCGAGATAATCGAAGGGCACCTCATGCCGGATCACGTGCATATGCTGGTGAGCGTACCGCCCAAGCTGAGCGTGGCGAGCTTCATGGGGTACCTCAAGGGCAAGAGCGCGCTGATGATGTTCGACAAGCACGCGAACCTCAAGTACAAGTTCGGCAACCGCCACTTCTGGTCGGAGGGCTACTACGTGTCGACCGTCGGGTTGAACGAGGCCACCATCAGGAAACGCATTCAGGAGCAGGAAGCCCACGACATCGCGCTGGACAAGCTCAGCGTCAAGGAATACGAGGACCCGTTCAAGAAGTAAGGTAGGGGTCGCCCCTTCAGGGGCGGCCGGTAATACGCGAGCCGCTTCCAGCGGCACGCGACGAGTCAAGGGCGATGCGCCCTGAGCAAAGCGAGGGGCAGCGCCTTGAGACGCTGCCCGTGGCCCTTGGCCTTATAGGCCCTGTGCAAACCACCCTTTTGAAGGGTGGTTCATGATTGCGGCGCGGTGGTTGTATGTGGGACGCGGCACGCCGGCTCTTGCGGTTTGTCGTACCGCGCGCTTTTCGTCCCTCGCCCCCTGATTGTCTCCAACGCGAAAAAATGAAAAATCCTTCTTGCGTTTTTAATTCATAGTGATACAGTATGCGCATTGCAAATTGAATATACCTTCAAACCGTTGAGGCGAAGATCAAACCATTCGGGCACTCACAGAGAGCGGGCGATGCTGAGAATCCCGCAGTATGCTAAATGGCAAATGGATCGCCGAGGGAAAAGGGAAAGGCTGAAAACTGTTTCGCGTGTGTGGCGCGTGCGAGCTGCGAAAAGCCGAGTATCTGGACCGTGAGCCTGCGTTAAAGGCGGATTGCGTGGTAGCGCAGTCGGAAGGGGATCTGGGTAATACCAGGTCAATAAAAGGTGGCACCGCAGGTTACAAAGCCTGTCCTTTTAAGCATTCGTCCGTTGGGCGCGTGTTTTCAAGGACAGGCTTTTTTGTTTTGCCGAAAGTTTGCTTGCCGCAGAAAAGCGGCGGCGCGCAAGGTGGAACAAAGCAAAACCTTGACATAACGGGAAGGCAATTCAAGCGCAAGAATCTGTTCATCTGCTGAAACGAAAAGGAGAAAAGAAAATGGCAGAGAAGCGTATGGTTGCGATGGAAGAAAAGAAGGGCTTTTCCGTACAGGATCTCATTTTGATTGCGGTGCTGATTGCGGCGGGTGCGGTACTGAAACTCACGGTTTCGAGTTTCTTGACGTTTGCCGGCATGAAGCCGAATTTCATGATTGCCCTGTATTGTTTGGCCATCATTCTAACAAAGCCGAAGCCCTATCAGGCGGTTGTCATTGGTCTGCTGGTTGGCTTGGTAAGCCAGATTCCCCTGCTGAATGCAACGCCGATGGTGAATTTCGCGTCCGAGGCGCTGGGTGCGCTGGTCTGCGGGCTTTTGGTTATGGGCGCTGCGAAAATCGCCCCTGAAAGCAAGACGTGCCAGAATGTGGTGCTTCCGGTGATTATCACGTTTGTGTCCACCCTGTTTTCCGGCTATTGCTTCGCGTTGATTGTGGGCGCCGGCATCAATCACGTTGCGGTGGCGGCTGTGTTGGCTATGTACGCGCCGATGGTTTTTGGCACCGCGGCTATGAATGCGGTTGCAGCAGCGATTCTGACCCCTGTTTTGAAGGCAGTTTTGAAGAAGTAGAGCATGCCGGCTTGCTTGTGCGAGCGGTTTGAGAGCGACGGGGGCAAAAGACTTATGATCGAGATACAAGATTTGACGTTTTGCTATCGGGAGAGTGCGCGGCCGGTGCTGCAAGATATCAGCCTGAGCATTCCCGATGGTCAGTTCGTGGGAATTACCGGTGCGGCCGGTTGCGGGAAAAGCTCGCTAACGTATGCGCTGAATGGCATTGTGCCGCATTGTTATCCCGGCGATTTCTACGGAAGCGTGCGCGTGGACGGCCTTGATACGTGCAAAAGCTCGTTGACCGACTTATCGCGCCTGGTGGGAAGCGTGTGCCAGGATATTGAAAGCCAAATGGTGTCAAGCATGGTGGAAGATGAAATCCTGTACGGCTTGGAGAACTTCGCGGTGCCGCGCGCGCAAATCGAAGGGCGCATTGCGCAAGCGCTTGACGATATGGGCATTGCAGATTTGCGGCATCGTGCGATTGCGGGATTGTCGGGCGGGCAGAAGCAGAAAGTGGCCATTGCGTCCATTCTGGCGCTGAATCCCCGCGTGCTGGTGCTTGACGAGCCCACTGCAGAGCTTGATCCTGCGAGCAGTTATAACGTGTTTTCCCTGCTCAAACGTTATTCTCAAGAACATGGCACCACGGTTATCGTGGTTGAGCAGAAAATCGCGCTGCTCTCTGAATTCGCCGACAGGCTTTTGATCGTCGAAGACGGTGGCATCCGCTTCGATGGCTCTCCTGCCGAAGTTCTTGAGCATGCCGATGAGCTGCTTGAGATGGGCGTGAATTGTCCGCGCTCCACCAGCCTTTCGGTTGCGTTGCGTCGCCGCGGGCTGTACGCGGGTGCGGTGTGCGAAAACGTTTCTCAGGCAACGGTCATGGTGAAGGAGGTGCTGGCATGATCGAATTCAAGAACGTGAGCGCTTCGTATAGCGAAGAAGTGCCCGTGCTCAATGACGTGAGCTTTACCATTAACGACGGCGATTTCGTGGCGTTTGTGGGTACGAATGGTGCGGGGAAATCAACGATCATGCGCCTGTGCAACGGGTTGTTGAAACCGGTTTCCGGTGAAGTGCTTATCGATGGTGTGCCCACCACGCAGCTGCGCGTGAGCGAGCTGGCGCGCCGCGTGGGCTTCCTTTTTCAGAACCCTGACCGGCAGATTTGCTGCGAAACGGTGCACGACGAGCTCATGTTCAGCTTCAAGGCGCAGGGAAATGATACGCCTGAAGCGCACAAGCGCGTTGACGAAATCATCGAGCTGTTTGGTTTCGATCCCGCTGCCGAGCCGTTCTTGCTGAATCGCGGTACGCGTCAGTTGTTGGCGCTGGCAAGCATCATTGTCACGGCGCCGCCCGTGGTGATTTTGGATGAACCTACAACGGGGCTTGATTATCGAGAGTGCGAAAAAGTCATGGGTGTTGTGCGGTCGCTGCACGAGCAAGGAACCACGGTGATCATGGTGTGCCACGATATGGAAGTCGTGGCGGATTTTGCGCAACGTATCATCGTTATGGCTGATGGAGGCGTTGTTGCTGATGGCTCCACGTTTGATATTTTGCGTCAGCCTTCGGTGCTGCAGCGCGCGAGTTTGATTCCGCCGCAGATTGTGGACATTGCGTTGCGACTCGCGGCGGATGCCGGTGCGCCGGGCGCGGGTGCGGACGCTCCGACGGACGACGCGGCCTTCGCCCGGGTCTGCGCGGCGAACACGTTGGACCAAATGGTTGATGCTATCGAAGCAGCGGTTGCTTTGAAGTCGAACGGCAACCGGAAGGAAGGTGAGCAGTAATGAGCGGCTTTTTGGAATACGTGCCGGGCAATAGCTTCCTGCATAAGATGAACCCCGTGGCGAAATTGCTGGCGTCCTTCGTTATTGTGATCGCGTGTTTTACCACGAGCAGCTTTATTGTGCTGGGTATTGTTTTGGCACTGGATGTTGCGTTGGCACTGTCGTGCGGCATGCTCAAACAGGCGCTCGGACTAGCACGTGCGGTGGCAATTTTCTCGCTTCTGCTGGCGGTCCTTGCGCTGCTGTTTACGCCTGAAGGCGATGTTCTGGTTGCGCTTCCCTGGGGTTATATTGGCACCGAGAGCGTGCTGAACGCCCTGCGCATTGTGCTGCGGTTGGTGGCGTGCGCAGTGCCGCTTTTCCTTACGTTTTATGTGACGAAGCTCACTGATATGGCAAATGCGCTGGTCAAAGTTGTGCATCTTCCGTATAAGTATGCGTTTACGTTTACGAGCACGGTGCATTTCATTCCTGTTTTCATGAACGACATGAACGGCATTATGGAGGCGCAAACCGCACGTGGTGTGGAGTTCGATGGCGGTCTTTTGAAGCGCATTGGTCTGATGATGCCGCTGTGCGTGCCGCTTTTGGTGAGCTCGGTGCGCAAGACAAACAGCGCCGCCATTGCAGCGGAAGTGCGTGGTTTCAACTTGCGCACGCGGGCAAGCGGTTACAAGGAGTACCCGTTTTCTGCCGTTGATTTCGCGGCGCTTGCTATGAGCGTTTTACTGGTGGCCGCGGGCCTTGTGGTGCCGCTGTAGAGAATGCGACAACCAAGACGGTGATAAGCGGCGGGTGGCGTTGTGTTGCTCGCCGCTTTCGCGCGGAGTGAAGCTGACCTTTCCGGTCCCTTCGCTTTCTTGATTCTTTGCCAACTTGGAGTACCATGGAATGAACATGCTGGGCGCTTTGCGGTGTGGGTACCAAGAAATTTACCGCCACTTCGCTTAATTCCTATTGACATAATAGGAATTAAGGCGTACAACAGACTACGAAAAGTACGCACTGCCTAAAAGGAGAATATCATGGCAAAGATTTACACCTCTGCCGATCAGCTGATCGGTAGAACCCCTCTGTTGGAGCTCACCCATATTGAAGCCGCCGAAGAGCTGCCTGCGAAGATTCTGGCGAAGCTGGAATATTTCAACCCCGCTGGTAGCGTGAAGGACCGCATTGCCAAGGCGATGCTGGATAAGGCTGAAGCAGCTGGCAAGCTTAACCCCGATACCGCTATCATTGAGCCTACTTCGGGAAACACGGGCATCGGCCTTGCTTCCGTGGCCGCCGCGCGTGGATATCGCATTATCATCGTTATGCCGGAAACCATGAGCGTTGAGCGTCGTCAGCTTATGAAGGCTTACGGTGCCGAGCTTGTTTTGACCGAGGGTGCAAAGGGCATGAAGGGAGCCATTGCGCGCGCCGAAGAGCTGGCGCAGGAAATCCCGAATAGCTTTATCCCTGGTCAGTTCGTGAATCCCGCGAACCCCGAAGCGCATGAGCTTACGACTGGTCCCGAGATTTGGGAAGATACCGACGGCAAAGTTGATATTTTTGTTGCAGGTGTTGGCACGGGCGGCACGATCACAGGCGTGGGCAAGTATCTGAAGTCCCAAAATCCCGCTGTTAAAGTGGTTGCCGTTGAGCCAGCCACTTCGCCGGTTCTTTCCGAAGGCCATGCGGGTGCTCATAAGATTCAGGGCATTGGCGCGGGCTTTGTCCCCGATGTTCTGGACACGAATGTCTACGATGAGATTATCCCCGTTGTCGATGAGGACGCGTTCGCTACTGGAAAGCTTGTGGGCGCGCGTGAAGGCGTTCTGGTTGGAATCTCTTCGGGTGCTGCGACGTATGCGGCCATTCAGCTGGCAAAACGTCCTGAAAACGCAGGCAAGAACATTGTGGTTCTGCTGCCTGACACGGGTGATCGCTATCTGTCCACCCCGCTTTTCCAGGATTAATTCCGATCCTTTTCGATTCGTTCCGCTATTAGAGAAGTGCAACGAAACATGCGGAAGCGGGGCTGTGAGCTTTCGCGGGCAACTGCGATTGGCTGCAGCCGTCATGGCTATTGCAGCTGATCGCGGCGGCTGTAACTCGGAGCCGCCTATGGTGCTGGCGATAGATGGCTGTCTCTGCGATGCGATTTTCGCGGGCTTTTTAGCCAAGACTTTCGAACTCTTCGCAATCCTGCTCTGTAATGGCACACCAAGACTGCCGGATTTGCCCCCAAGGGGATTTCCGGCAAGCTCGGTGCAGCTCGTTGCACCCTTCGAGAGGAGACTCCATGAACATTTACGCAGATAATGCGGCCACCACCGCAATGAGTCAGACGGCAATTCAAGCTATGTTGCCGTACATGGACAAGCTTTACGGCAATCCTTCCAGCCTGTATTCGTTCGGTCAGACTGCGAAAGAGGCGCTTGAAGATGCACGCGCGCGCATTGCCACGTGCTTGGGCTGTCGTCCTAACGAGATCACGTTCACATCGGGCGGCAGCGAGGCTGATAATCAGGCAATTCTTTCTGCGGTGAAAATTGGCGCTCGCAAAAACAAGAAGCACATCATTACCACCGCGTTCGAACATCATGCCGTTCTGCATACGCTGAAGAAGCTTGAAAAGCAGGGCATTGAGGTTACGTATTTGGACGTGCACGAAGACGGCTTGGTCACGCCCGAGCAGGTCAAAGCGGCAATTCGCCCCGATACGTGCCTGGTGACCATCATGTATGCGAATAACGAGATTGGCACGATTGAGCCCATTGCTGAAATCGGCGCAGTGTGCCGCGAGGCGAATGTGCCGTTCCATACCGATGCCGTGCAAGCGGCGGGGCATCTTCACATCAACGTTGAAGAGCAAAACATTGACATGCTCAGCTTATCCGCCCATAAGTTCCATGGCCCGAAGGGCATTGGCGTGCTGTACGCGCGCCGCGGTCTTCCGTTGGCGACGCTTATCGAGGGCGGTGCGCAAGAGCGCGGCAAGCGTGCCGGTACGGAAAACATCCCCGCTATCAGGGGAATGGCTGCGGCGCTTGAAGAGGCGTGCGCGAACATCGATGCGAATGCGGCGCACCTTATTCCATTGCGTGATAAGCTGATTGCCGGCCTTGCGGAGATTCCGCACAGTGCCCTGAATGGCAGCGCCGAGAAGCGCCTGCCCAGCAACGTGAACTTCTGCTTCGAGGGCATCGAGGGCGAAAGCTTGCTCTTGCTGCTTGACGATAAAGGCATTTGCGCTTCTTCGGGTAGCGCTTGCACGTCGGGTTCGCTTGATCCGAGCCACGTATTGCTGGCGATTGGCCGCGTGCACGACGTTGCGCACGGCAGCCTGCGTCTGAGCTTGGGCGAAGACGTGACCGAAGAACAGATTGATTATCTGATTCAGACAACAAAGGATGTTGTTACGTATCTGCGTGGCATGTCCCCGGTGTGGCGCGACCTGCAAGAAGGCAAGCGCGCGTTCATTCTCTAGCTTCCTCTCTCTCGGGGTTGAGCGGCTGCGCGGAGGCGCGGCAGTGATTTACGGTGTATCCGCGCGGCTGTTTGACCTGGTAATTCTTCTTGAAAGGATAATATCATGGCTCTGTATAGCGAAAAAGTGATGGACCATTTCCGTAATCCTCGTAATGTTGGCGTGATTGAAAATGCCGATGCGGTGGGCGAGGTTGGTAACGCCAAGTGCGGCGACATCATGACCATTTATTTGAAGATCGATGATGACAAAATCTCCGATGTAAAGTTCCAGACGTTCGGGTGCGGCAGCGCAATTGCATCGAGCTCCATGGCAACGGAGCTGATCAAGGGCAAGCCGGTTTCTGATGCGTTGGCGCTTACGAATGCCGCCGTTGCAGAGGCGCTGGATGGGCTACCGCCTCACAAAATGCACTGTTCCGTTTTGGCGGAAGAAGCAATCAAGAGCGCGCTTAAGGACTATTACGACAAGAATGGTATTGCGTATGACCCTACGCAGTTCCCCGATTGCGACAGCTGCGAGCACTGCGGCGATGAATTCGCCATTGATTTGGATTAATGCAAGGCTCTTTTCTTGTTGGCCCACGATGGTGCCGCGGATGTGAATTCCTTATTGGCTCATGTTGACGCCACGGATGTGAATTTTACGTTTGCCCATGATGGTGCCATGGATGTGGATTCCACGTTTGCTCATGATGGTGCTATGGACATGGGTTTCTCGTTTACTCATGTTGATGCCGTGGCGGTAAATCCCTTGTTTGTTTGAGTTGCTGCTATGACGGCGGATTTTTCGCCGCCAACACCCTTTTACTTTTCTCTCTTTTCCTTCACATGAACGTGCCGAACCAAAAGGTCCGGCACGTTTTTTTGTGCATGCGGGTGGATGGCGTGCAGGCTGGGTGTTTTCGCAATGGGTTTCTATGCCGCAGCGAGGGCGATGCGATAGATTGCAGGATGCTGCAGGGGCGGGTCGAATCCCTATTGCGGCTTTTGCTTTACGCGGGCGGACTTTCGTTCGTGCGTTTCGTGTGTTCGCGGACGGGCTGAAGGGTTTTGGCTCGAAATATCCCATGATTCTTTTCAGGTTGTTGGATTTTGGGTCTCAAATTCGAAGTTGATGCGGGTTGGAAGTAGGTCGGAATCTTATTTTGATTGCGAGTTGAAATATACTCCAACAGAGAATAGTTCTGAACTGGGCTTTTAGTGGGCGTGTTTTTTCTTGGGAAGGCAGTTTGCTGGAAAACGCCCCGATTCGTGCCACCGACCTACTTCCAACCTACCACAACTTCGAATTTGAAGGCAGTTTTTCAACAACATGACTTTGCGCTCGTCGGGGCTCGGTAATTTCAGCGCAACAGCCGGTAGAAAAGACGCCAACCAAGTCTGATTTGCGTGCGCATGTTAGCGGCGATCACCGAAGTTCTGCGCATCGTGCATATATCACACTGCAAAGTTCTGCGCATCGTGCATATGCAGTGCCGCAAGATTATGCTCATTATACGCCAAGGAGCGTAGTGTAGGTTTTTGTATACAAATTGATAGCGTTTGCGAGTTGTTTGATAGCTTTTTGTCAACGCACTGTGGGATGGTTCTTGCGAAGGAAGTTAACCGACAGCAAGGACTAAGCTATGCAGAACCCTCGAATCTTTCTTTCTCATCAGACCGCATGCAAATACTGGGTTCATCACGACCTATATCAAACGCTTAAAACGAGATCTGTTCCCACGTCCGTTGATGTTCAGAGCTCAGTTGCGCTTGCCGATGCGCGACGCTTCGTTGTGGGGCTGGGTGACAATGAGCCGTTGCATGCGAGCGTTGCGGATAAAAGAAACAAACACCTCCTAAAGAGCGCGGTCTTGCATGAGCGCGCTGTGCCTTATCCCGATTGGTCGTTCAGAAAAATAAGCCCTGACGTGTTTGTTGCTTGTCCTGAGCTTTGTTTTCTGGAGGCAGCGCAGCTGCTTTCGCGGAACGCCCTGATTCTTTATGGTATGGAGCTGTGCGGGACGTATGCGCGAATGGGGATTACGGAAAGTCCGCGCTATAAGCGTCCATCGCTTACATCGGCGGGCAAAATTGCAGCGTACCTGGATAAATCGAAGGGTGTTCGCGGTGTGAGGGAAGCACACGCAGCACTTAAGTACGTCATGGATGGGTCGGCCTCGGCGCGCGAGTCGGTACTTGCCGTTGCGATGACGTTGCCAACGAAGCTCGGCGGCTTCGGATTGCCCAAGCCTAAGCTCAATTATGGCATTGAGGTCGAAGCGCCAAATAAAGTGAGCGTTGGCGGTCGGCTTATCTTGCACGGCGACATTGTGTGGCGTGATGCGAATCTGATTGTTGAATACGATGGCGCGCAGCACGGTATGGAGGACAACCATGTTATCGATAAACAACGCGACCATTTATTGCTTGACGCCGGCTTTGATGTTGTGCGGTTTACCGATAAATTGTTGCGCAGCAGTGTTGAGCTAACACGATTGGCGAGGACTATCAATAGGAAAGCGCATTTGCATAGATTAAAGGATTCACTGAAGTGGGACGCTTTTCGCGATGCAACTCTTGATGAGCTTCTTTTTCGCTGCGAGCCGCCCTGGTTGTAGAAGGTCGAGTTTCGTGCTATTGATGGTATCGTAGCGCTTTGCGACGTTGATGGTGAGTCTTGGCTCGAAATATCCCATGATTCTTTTCAGGTTGTTGGATTTCGGGTCCCAAATTCGAAGTTGATGCAGGTTGGAAGTAGGTCGAGATTCGATTTTGGTGGAGAGTTGAAATATGATTCAATTCGGTATAATTCTGAACTGGGATTTTGTGAAGTCATGATTTTCTCGAAAGTGGTGTTTGGCGGAAATATCTCGATTTATGCTCCCGACCTACTTCCAACCTACCACAACTTCGAATTTGAAGGCGTTTTTTCAACAACGTGATTCAATTTTGGGTGTCTGCGACTCTTCGCGACTCGAAATTGACGGGGAGGAGGTATGAGCGGCCTGGGATCAGCGTTTGAAATCAACGAGGGGCAGTTCGTGCGGGGGGATAGAATTGCGTTGCTCGCAAATAGCGGTGCAATTCTAGCGGCGCGTCGCGATGGAGTGAGCAAAGGCGGGGGCAAGCGCGATAGGGGCGAAGGAAGAGGCCAGCGCGATAGTGGAAGGTTGCGATGCTTATGCAACCCGCGATGCACGTGCAACCCGCGCAACCCGCACGCGCAACATGCCCGTCATCTGCGCGAAACAGAGTGTTTACGCGCGTAACAGAGACGAAACCGCCAGCTAATAAACGCGACTCATAGCTCTGCTTTAATGAAACGCGTAAAGCAAAACCTGAAACGAAAGGAAGGTGGTTTTGATGGATGCAGCATTGACGGGCTTCATCCTCATATGCGCGTTTTTCGTGCTGTTCATGACGCCAGGTGTGTCGTTCTTCTACGGAGGCATGTCGCGCAAGAAGAACGTTGGCAACACTATTATCATGTGTTTTTTGGCGTTGGGCCTGGTGGGTGCCCTGTGGTGCGTTGAAGGATTCTCGGTTGCATTTGATGGCCAGTTCGCCGATACCGCTCTGGGTCAGTTTATCGGCGGTTTTGGTCAACTGTTCCTGAGCGGTACCGACATGGCGGCAGTGGATAGCACGGTAGACGGTCTGCCGGATATGGCGTTCGCGGTCTTCCAAGGTGCGTTCTGCATGATCACGGTGGGCATCATCGTGGGCTCCGTATCCGGACGTATCAAGTTCGGTGCTATTGCGGCATTCCTTACCGCGTGGGTTGTTCTGGTCTACGGCCCGCTGGCGCACATGGTTTGGGGCGGCGGCCTGATTGGCGGCACCATTGGCGCGCTTGACTTCGCAGGTGGCGACGTTGTCCACATCTCTTCGGGCTTGACCGGCCTGGTGCTGTGCATCCTGTGCGGTTCGCGTCGCGGTTTCGGCCACACGAGCTATCGCGCTCACAACACCCCGATGGTTGCGCTGGGTGCAGCGCTCCTGTGGTTTGGTTGGTTCGGTTTCAACGCTGGCTCAGCGCTGGCGGATTCGTTCGGTAATGCCGATGGCGCAAGCATTGCGGCCCTGGCTGGCATGAACACGCTGGTCGCAAGCGCAGCGGCGTGCCTGAGCTGGATGGTTACCGATAAGCTGTCCACAGGTAAATCCACGCTGGTCGGCGCCTGCACCGGTTTGGTCGCAGGCCTGGTTGTGATTACCCCTGCCGCAGGCTTCGTTGAAACGTGGGCAGCCCTTATCATGGGCATTGTGGTCAGCCCCATCTGCTACTTCTGCGTGTCTCGCCTGAAGTACAAGCTGGGTTACGACGACGCGCTTGATGCGTTTGGCTGCCACTGCATCGGCGGTATTGTGGGCGGCATTCTGACGGGCATCTTCTGTGTGCCTGAGCTTTCCTGGACCGACTTCGGCGGCCTGCTGTACACGGGCGATCCCTCGCTGCTGATCAGCCAGATTCTGGGCATTGTTGTTACCATCGTGTTCGTGGGCCTTATGACGCTGATTCTGGGTCTTATCGTGAAGAAGTGCTTCGGCGGCTCGCTGGCCCTGACCGGCTACGACGAAGCGAAGGGCATGGACGTTGCCCAGCACGGCGAATCTGCTTACCCGGCCTTTGACGGCCTTGACTAAAGGAGGCATTTCATGAAGAAAGTTCAAGCAATTGTGCGTCCTGAAATGCTGGAGCCTTTGAAGGACGCCTCGAAGCAGGCAGGCTTTGGCGGTATGACGGTTGCGGCTGTTCACGGCTGCGGAACGCAAGGCGGTTGGAAGGAGTACTTCCGCGGAAGCGAAATCATGGTGAACATGCTCCCGAAGATGTCATGCGAGTTCGTGGTGGACGACGATCAGACGGAGCGCTTGATTGACGTGATTGTCGAAACGTGCCGCACAGGCAATGTGGGCGATGGCAAGATCTTTGTTTCGCCTGTTGAGGAAGTTGTTCGTATCCGTACGGGCGAGCGCGGAGGCGCGGCGCTGTA
>CAKTVK010000028.1 GCA_934623455.1 uncultured Eggerthellaceae bacterium
GCGCACGAGCGCCCGTCCCGTTAACTGCGAAAACACCGTTCACGCCGGAAGTGTTCGGATGACGATGAAAATCAACCGTCGCTTGGTAGAAGTGCTGCTTGGCAAGGTTGCTTGCGGCGGGGAGTTTGCAGCGTCGTGCCCGGGGATGCGTTCAAGGGCGCGTCGTTCCGTAATCCCGCCGCCCGCGGCGCAGGGGATTCGCCGCATCTCGCTCAAGCAGCGTGC
The DNA here is from genome assembly GCA_934623455.1 of uncultured Eggerthellaceae bacterium. GTDB lineage: Bacteria > Actinomycetota > Coriobacteriia > Coriobacteriales > Eggerthellaceae > CAKUOV01. The sequence continues at coordinate 226 of CAKTVK010000028.1, forward strand.
GTGATCCTCCGTGGCGCTTGAAAAATGAAAACTATTTGAAACAATGGCACGGTATCATACCAAACGATAATGTGTATATGCCATAATAGCGTTTATGCAGCGCAAGATGGCTTTTGAAGGGCATAAGCCCGAGTTTCAGGAGGCATGAGATGTCTGATCTTCAGCGTGATTTCGTTATTAAAACCATCGAGAACCGTGATGTTCACTTCGTTCGTTTCTGGTTTACCGATGTGCTGGGAACCATGAAGTCTTTTGCCGTTATTTCAAGTGAGCTGGAAGATGCGTTCGAACGCGGCATGGGCTTCGATGGCAGCTGCATTGAGGGTTTCGGCCGCGCGGGCGAAACGGACATGTTGGCGTTCCCCAGCCCTACTACGTTTCAGATTCTGCCGTGGCGTCCCGATAGCAATGCGGTAGGACGCATGTTCTGTAACGTGTGCACGCCCGATGGCGAGCCGTTCAAGGGTGATCCGCGCTATGTTCTGAAGAAGATTTCCGGCAAGGCGCAAGAGATGGGCTTTGTGCCAAACATGGGCCCTGAACTGGAGTATTTCTACTTCAAGAGCCCCGATGCGCCCGAACCGCTTGACCGCGGTGGCTTATTCGACTTAACGTCGCTTGACTCTGCAACCGATTTGCGACGTGACACTATTATCACGCTGGAAAAGATGGGCATTCCTGTTGAATACTCCCATCACGAGCGCGGTCATTCGCAGCATGAGATTGACCTGCGTTTCACCGATGCCGTATCTATGGCAGATGCCGTTATGACATACAAGCTGGTTGTGAAAGAGATTGCGCTTAAGCACGGTGTGTATGCGTCGTTCATGCCGAAACCCATGGCCGACCAGCCCGGATCATCAATGCATGTGCACCAGAGCCTGTTCGACCTGGATGGCAACAACGTCTTCTTCGATGCGTCCGACCCCCTGGGGTACAACCTTTCCGCTACGGCAAAGCACTACATTGCCGGTATTTTGAAGTACGCTCCTGAGTTCTGCCTGGTCACGAACCAGAACATCAATAGCTACAAGCGCTTAGTTGTTTCCGCGAATGATTCAGCGATGCTTACCTGGTCGCGCAGCAACAGCGCTTCGATTGTGCGTATTCCTGGGTATCGCCCCGAAAGCGAACAAGATGCGCGCATCGAAGTGCGCAACCCCGACCCCGCTGCGAACCCGTATCTGGCGTTCGGCGTTATGCTGGCGGCTGGTTTGCGTGGTATCGAGGAAGAGCTTGAGCTTGCTGCTCCTGTCGAGGCGGGCGCGCAGCTTCCGCGTGATAGGCATGCGCTGGCGAAAATGGGAATCGGCACGCTGCCCGAGAGCCTGGGCGAGGCGATTGACCTGTTCGAGGCATCGGACTTCATGCGTGAAACACTGGGAGAGCACATCCACAGCTACCTTATTGAGCATAAGCGTGCAGAATGGGAAGAGTACCAGAGCCGTATTTCGCAATGGGAACTCGATCGATATTTGGCGGTGTTGTAAATGCAGCGAAAAAATGTGATTTTCATTGCGGACAGCCTTGATAACGCTCGCGTGTTCAAAACGGCGCTTACCGGCCTTGATGTGGATATTGCAAGCGGCTCATCGGCGCAGCTTCAGCGGCTTTTGCAGCAGCATCCTGACTACGACCTGGTCATTTTTGAAGCCACGAACGATTCGGGTGAAAAAATGGCGCAGGTGGAAAAGATGCTTTCCCACGAGGGAAGCGGCGCGCTGCTTGTTATCGTTAGTCAAGAGCGTCTGAACGATTTCCGCTTTCCGGTGCAGGTGAAAAGCGATTTCGTGGTGCAGGGCGCATCGGTCGAGGAGTGCTCGGCGCGTATCCGTCAGCTTCTGTGGCCGGGTAACGAGACCGCTTCGTCGGATTACCTGACTGTTGATAATATGACCATCAACTTGGCTACCTACCAGGTAAAAGTTAACGGCGAGCCCGTTGATTTCACGTATCTTGAATATGCGCTCCTTGCGTTTTTGGTTACGCACCCCGGGCGCACGTATTCGCGCGATGCGCTGCTGCGCCGTGTGTGGGGCTTCGATTACTATGGCGGCTCCCGTACCGTTGACGTGCATGTTCGTCGCGTGCGCGCGAAGCTGGGCCCCGAGCTCTCCCAGCGTCTGGAAACGGTACGCGGTGTGGGCTACTTGTGGAATTCGTAAGTGTTGCCGTGGATGCCGCTGTGGAGACGGCTATAGAGGCGGTTATGAAGGCAGTGTGAGCCCTAAGGCCAAGGCTCGAAAGTTTGCTCTGTTCGCGACCGCTGCGCATGTTTGCAGCTAAGATATTGTACCGATTGTAGTGCCGTGCATCGGGCGTGTGTTTTGCGCCGGGCGCACGGCATTTTGCCACCACGCAGTTGTGGACACTCTGGGCGCGCAACCAACTTGTCAATAGGGGGACGGGTCCTGCTGGAGTATACTCTCTTATCGAGCAATCGAAGGAGTAATTATGCCTAAAACCGTAGCAGTCATTGACGGCAATTCTCTTATGCACCGAGCTTTTCATGCGGTGCCTCCCACTATGAACGCGCCCGATGGAACGCCTACGAATGCGGTGTTCGGGTTTTTCAGCATGCTGCTGAAATTCATCGATGAAAGCCAGCCCAACGCGATTATCTGCGCTTTTGATGCAGGAAAACCTCAGTTTCGCATACAGGCGTTGGAGCAGTATAAGGCGCAGCGTCCTCCCATGGACGATGACTTGCGTGCGCAATTCCCTGTGGTCGAAAAGCTTCTTGAATCAATGGGCATTCCCATTGTGAAAATGCCTGGTTGGGAAGGTGACGACATTTTAGGAACCGTTGCCGCGCGCGACGAGGCTCTTGGTTTCAAAACGCTGCTGCTCACGGGCGATAAAGATGCTTGTCAGCTGGCAAGCGAGCTTACGAGCATCGTTTCCATGAAAAAAGGTGTCACGGATATCGTGGTTATGGGCCCTGCCGAAGTTGCAGAAAAATACGGCGTTGGTCCTGAACTCATTCCTGATTATCTGGGTCTTATGGGCGATAGTTCTGACAACATTCCCGGTGTTCCCGGCATTGGCCCGAAAACTGCCACGAAGCTTCTCCAGCGGTTCGGCAGTATGGAGGGCATTTACGAAAATCTTGATAAGCTCAAGGGAAAGCAGCTCGAAAACATCCGTGACAACAAAGATGCCGCGTTTGTGAGTAGGCAAGTTGCGACCATTGTGCGCGATGCGGATTTGGATATTGACCCTGAAACCGTTGAGTTTCCCAACTACACGGCAGAGGCGGTGCAAGCGGCGTTCGGCGAGATTCGCTTGCAGGCGCACTTGGGCCATGTCCTGCGCTATATTGATTCCGAGGCGCCCGCGGTTCCTGCGTTCGAGGTCGCCGTTGAGGAGCCCTTGCTGGAAGATGCCGCGTGCGCCCTTTTCGGAAAATGCTTGGAAAATGGAAATGAGCTGGCCCTTTGCGTTGAGAAAAGAGAAGCAGAAACGCTTTTCGACGAAGAGAAGCTGATTATTGGCTTTGCCTGCGAAGAAGGGCGCGGCTACCTGGATTCTCCCGAGTGCCCCGATTTACTTGCGCGTGCAATTCAGCAGGGAAATCTTGTTTGCGAAGATTTGAAGCAGCTCATGCATTTCGTTTCTCCTGCGGATTCATCGTTGCCGTCGTTGGTAAGCGTTGGTGATCTTTTGAACTGCAAGGCGTTTGACCTGGGGCTTGCGGGCTATGTTTTGAATTCGTCCGCCCAGAAGTATGGTTTAGAGGATTTGCTACAGCGTCACATGAATTGCTCGCTGCCCGAGCCGGAAGACCTTTCGCCCGAAGGGCACTTCGCTTTGCGCGCCGCCGTTTGTCTGGCGCTTAAGCAGCCGCTTTTGGACTTTATGGATGAAGCGGAGAACAGCTCGGGGTATTTCGATATCGATCTTCCGCTAGTCAGCGTGCTGGCCATTTTGGAGCGTAATGGCGCCGCGTTGGACGTTCCGCGCTTGCAGCAGCTTGGCGTGCAAACGCAAGTCGAGATAGACGAACTGAAAACGCAGATTTTCCAGCTAGCGGGAGAGACGTTCAACGTAGATTCGCCCAAGCAGCTTGGTCATATCCTGTTCGAAGTGCTGGGTATGGAACCCAAGAAGAAGACGAAGGGCAAGACCGGTTTTTCTACCGATGCTTCCGTTTTGGCGGAGCTTGCTGCCGAGCATGAACTGCCCGGGTTGGTGCTGAAATATCGCGAGCTGGCAAAAATCAAGTCCACGTACATCGATGCATTGCCGCCGCTTCGTGCGGGCGATGGGTTGGTGCACACGTCCTTCAACGAGAAAGTGACCACAACGGGTCGTTTGTCTTCATCGGATCCCAACCTGCAAAACATTCCAGTGCGTACCGAGTTCGGACGCAAGATTCGCGAGTGCTTTGTGCCGCTGGCGCCTGATCACGTGTACGTTTCTGCTGACTATTCCCAAATTGAGCTGCGCTTGCTGGCGCATCTTTCGGAAGATGCGGGGTTGATTGCCGCGTTTACGTCGGGTGCTGATTTTCACGCAAGTACTGCCGCGCAAGTTTTCGATGTGTCTATCGAGCGGGTCACACCCGAGATGCGCAGCCGCGCGAAAGCGGTGAATTTCGGTATTGTGTATGGCCAGCAGGCATACGGGTTGTCGCAGAGCTTGGGTATTTCGTTCGGCGAAGCAAAGGACATGATCGATAGGTATTTTGCTACGTATCCGCGCGTTCGCACGTATCTGGATGAGACGGTCGAGTTTGCGCGCAAGCACGGATTCGCTCAGACCATGTTCGGGCGTCGTCGCTATATCCCTGAGTTGGCGCAGCGTAATCCTATCCGCAAGCAATTCGGCGAGCGCACTGCCATGAATCATCCCATGCAGGGAAGTGCAGCAGATATCATCAAGATTGCCATGCGCCAAGTGCAGGAGCGCCTGGTGGCGGAAGGATTGCAGGCGCGTGTGATGCTTCAGGTGCACGACGAATTGGACCTGTCGGTTCCGCAGGCAGAGCTTTCCCAGGTGGAGACGTTGCTGAAGAGCGTGATGGAGAACGCGGCAAGCTTGCGCGTTCCGCTCAACGTGGATGTTTCCCACGGCTCGAACTGGTCCGAAGCGCATTAATTGTTGACAAATTACCCCACCTTTTGTCAACATTTTGAGCATTTGAGAACCCGAGGCGCCTTGCGTGCCTCGGGTTTTTTGCGTTCCGCTGCGGTGCGTTGCTTGGGAATAAGATGTTTCTTGACGTGATGCCGTCCAACGATGCGGACGGCATGATAAAAACGACCCACTTTTCGGTGGATTTCCTTCTTTGCAATCGACGAAAATCAGCGTTTCCCCAGGTCGCAAAAAAGTAAACCTTGGCAAACCCACAGAAAAGTGGGTCGTTTTTATCAGAGCGGGGAAATCTTGTCGCTTTTCGGCGTTCCGGGGCGCACGCCGACAAAGGTTCGCCTCACGACTCCGCTTGGACAATGCTTCTTTGCGCTTGCGACTCGATCGATGTATCCAAAGCATCGCGGTTCGGCTCGACCCTTGCCGGCGGATGCCCCTTTGCTTCATTTCCCTCTTTGGAGCAGGGATGGAGGTTTGTTCCATTTGCCCTTGCCGATGGGCGGCCCACGATGGTCTGCGTGTTGGGAGTTTGTGCGCTTGAGTTCGCGGCGCGTCGTCTCTTGGTTTAGGCGTCCCTTTTGGGTTTTCCGGTGGCATGTTGTCGTTTTTTCCGCCCGAATGCGCGAAATATTCCTGTTCGGGGTACCTTGGGGAGCGTTCGCAGACCATATTGCGCCGTCTAAGTTGTTTCCGATCCACAAAAGCCCAGGTCGCGCACTGCAAGCGTCGGATAAACGTGAGTCGATGACCCTTCAACCTACCCCGAATGGGAATATTTTGCATATCTGCGCCTGTTTTCTGACAAGATGGCTTTCGCTCGTGCGTTTGCATCTAGGTAATCCGTCGGGCCCATCGAGGCAACTCGGCAATGAAAAGAGTTCACATCGGGGAAGGGTCTCTCGTATTGAGCGCTGGTTTGTTGGTAAAAGGTGGGGCGATTTAACAACATTCATTCCTTTCGGATCTTCTACGCTTTTGTACGGGGTCGCGTCCCTTGACAACGGGACCTTTTACGCCGCCCCGGGGCATGAAAAAAGGCGCTTCCGTAGGGAAACACCTTGATTCTAAAATATGTTCAGGTAGTTTTACGCCGTGCCCGGGGCGTAAAGAAACCCGCCGAAGCGGGCTAGGGTCTCATTGTTTGCTAACTAACGTATGGAGCCTTGGGATTCGGGGGCGTGCTCCATAGCTCAAAGCTGTCTTTTGCACGCTGAGGAGCTGCATCAGTAAGCACGAACTCATCGTCTACGATCGTCCACCACTCTTCGTTTGATTTCCAAAACAAAGGTTTTCTGTCGGCGTTCATAAAACCCTCCTTTCAACAGCTTTTACAATTCTATCAGCTAACTCGTTGCCTGCATCAAATAATGTATCTTGTTGGATCAGGGGACGGAGGTTTGTTCCGTTTATCCGGCGGAACAGCGACCCCTTCCTTTCCCAGGGCGATCCGGGCTGACCCGCTCTCGGGGCGCCTTCATTTTCCTTGACAAATTGCCCCGGCGGCGTCAACATTTTGCAGCACTCGTTTACGGGTTTCGTTTTGAGGGCGCCTCTGCACAGGATTTCGCAGGAATACGGGCAATCAATTTGCGGGAACGCCAAAAAAGTACTTGCTATGCCAAACCTTTCTGCTATCATATATCAGGTTGCACCCAAAAGGGTGTGAAAGGAATAAGCGCGATGCATACGCGGGGACGGTGCAAATGGGGTAACCGATATGCTACGGTCACGCAGATAAGATATCGCCTTACGTTTATTCAACAAGGAGAAAGAATGTACGCTATCATCAAAACAGGCGGCAAGCAATACAAGGTTGCCGCAGGTGACAAGCTCAACATCGAGAAACTTGATGCTGAGGTTGGCGCCAAGGTTGAGCTGCCCGCCATCTGCATCATCGATGGCGAGAAGGTCGAGGCCGATCCCGCTAAGGCTGCTGCCACCAAGGTTGTTGCTACCGTTGTAGAACAGTTCCGTGGCGAAAAGGTTCTGGTATTCAAGTTCAAGAAGCGCAAGAACTACAAGAAGCTTCGTGGCCATCGCCAGTATCTTACGCGCGTTCAGATCGAATCTATTGGTTAGTAAGGAGGGAAACCATGGCACACAAGAAAGGTCTTGGCTCCACTCGTAACGGCCGCGACTCTCACGCACAGCGACTTGGCGTTAAGATGTTCGCTGGTCAGAAGGTAAAGACGGGTAATGTTATCGTTCGTCAGCGTGGTACCCATTTTCATCCGGGTGAAAACGTTGGTCGCGGCAAGGACGACACCTTGTTCGCTCTGTGCGACGGCACGCTGAAGTTCACGCGTGGCGTTAAGCGCAAGATTCATGTTATTCCTTCTGAAGAAGCTTAGTTCTTGTCAGTTTTAGGATAAACTTAAAAGCGATTGACAGTGCCCTCTGCCTGGCAGGGGGCACTGTTGCATATGTATGAAATTATGGGCATCTTCGCAATGTTTCGCAGCGGTCTTTGCAGCGCTGCTGTGCATTTTGGCGCTATGTGCCGAGTACAATTGCCCTTTGAGGGTCCCTTCGAAAGAAAAGGAACGGTATGTTCACTGATAAAGTTCGCATTTTTGTGCAAGGCGGCGCGGGCGGCGCGGGTTGCATGAGCTTTCGCCGCGAGGCGCACGTGCCGAAAGGCGGGCCCGATGGCGGCGATGGCGGTCATGGCGGAAACGTTATTATCCAGGCCGATGCCAGCCTGTCGTCCCTGATTGAATATCGTTTCAAGCACCACTTCAAGGCACAGCGCGGCACGCACGGCAGAGGTTCGCGCATGCACGGCGCAACGGGCGAGGACATGATTTTGCGCGTTCCCGTGGGCACGGTGGTGCGCGAGTACTTCGAAGAAGAAAAAGAAGCGGGCGAGCAGATTGCCGACCTAACGCACGACGGCGAGCGCATCACGGTGGCGCGCGGCGGCCTGGGTGGACGCGGCAATATCCATTTTGTGACATCTACGCGTCGTGCTCCTTCGTTCGCTGAGCTGGGCGAACCAGGCGAAGAAGGCTGGGTCGAGCTGGAAATGAAGCTCATGGCTGATTGCGCGCTGGTAGGTATGCCATCGGCGGGCAAGTCTTCGCTTATTGCCAAGATGAGCGCGGCTCGTCCGAAGATCGCCGATTATCCTTTCACCACGCTGGTGCCGAATCTGGGCGTGGCGACAAGCGGGGATTACAGTTTTGTTGTGGCCGACGTTCCCGGTCTGATTGAAGGTGCGCATGAAGGTCGTGGCTTGGGCCATGAGTTTTTGCGCCACATTGAACGTACGGCCATGATTGTGCACGTTGTTGACTTGACGGGCGACTGGGAAGGCCGCGACCCGCTCAACGATTACGAGATCATCAAGAACGAAATCGCGCTGTACAAAGAAGAGCTTGCCGACCGTCCGCGTATGGTTGTTGCCAACAAGATTGACGCTTGCTGGGACGACGAGCTTATCAAGAAGCTTGAGCAGCGCGTGAAGGAAGACTCCATTGCCGCAGCGGGTGGCGACGAATGGGCTGATAGTCCCTTCGATCCGCGTCTGTATAAGATTTCCGCTTTGACGGGCGAAGGCGTGGATTCTCTGAAGGCAGCCATTGCAACGCGCGTTCATGCGTTGCGCGAAGAAGCCAAGCTGCAAGAAAGCGCTCAGGAATCTCCCTACGAGCAGGTCTGGGAATACAAACGCGAGAAGGCGGATGCGCGCTTCCGCGTGGTCAAGCTGGGCAAAGGCGTATTCCGCGTTATTGGCAACAAAGTGGAACGCATCATCGTTCAGACCGACTGGAACAACGAGGAAGCCATTACGTATCTGCAGCATCGTCTGAAGCGCATGGGCGTGGACAAGGCGCTGATTCGCGCGGGTGCTGTCGATGGCGACGAGATTCGCATTGTGGAGCGTGCGTTTGAGTTCGAAGCGGGCATTGCAGGCGAAGATGAATTCGACGAGCTCAACGATTACGAGCCGATGGAGCTTGAGGAAGTGTTCGATGATCGTCTTGCCTATCAGGACGAGGCATCGTATCTGCATCACTTCGAAGAAACCGACGGCGAAGAAGCTGAGAGCGAATAACGGTAAGGAACTGCTGTGGGAAATGCTGCCGATAAAAAGCGTGTTGCCGAAGGAGTTGCAGTCGTTGGGGCTGCTGTCAAGGGCGCAGTTGCCGGGCTTGCCGCCAAAGGGGGGATTGCCGGTGCTGCTGCGAAACGTGCGGCCGCAAAACATCCCGCAAGCAGAGGGCCGCTTGTAGTCAAGATCGGCTCTTCAACGCTGACTGATAGCTCGGGGCGCATTGATTACGCATACATGCAAAACATCGCTGATCAGATTGCGCAGCTGAAAAGCCAGGGATGGCAGCCGGTTGTGGTCACATCTGCAGCTATTGCATGCGGTCTGGAAGCGCTTGGTATTAGCAAACGCCCCAGTGACATGCCTAGCTTGCAAGCGGCTGCATCGGTTGGGCAAAATGCCTTGTCGGCGGCGTATGCGCGCTCGTTCGAGCCGCACGGGCTGGTAACATCGCTTGTGCTGCTCACGCGGCGCGACACGGCTGATCGTGTGGCGTACCTTCATGCGCGTGATACGTTCAAGCGGTTGCTCGAACTGGATGTTGTTCCCATTGTCAACGAAAACGACACGGTGTCTGTTGAGCAGATCAAGTTCGGCGACAACGATACGCTGGCAGCGCTGGTTGCCTGCTTGATTGACGCCCATTTGGTGGTAATCCTGTCGGATATCGAGGGCCTTTACAATGCGAATCCTTCCACTTGCCCTGATGCGAAGCTGCTTTCGCGCGTGACGCGCATCGATCAGACCATTATGGCGGCAGCGGGAGGCGCTGGTTCCACGGTGGGATCGGGCGGCATGATAACAAAGATTAAGGCCGCGCGCGTTCTCATGGCTGCCGGCATTCCCATGGTTATTTGCAATGGACGCTCTGATCAGGTTGTTTGGCGCGCAGCGGAAGATTACGTTCATGCCGGCTCGTGTTCGGAAGCGGTCCTTGAGACTAGCGCGGAAAACGCTCCTGAAGAAACCCGTGAATCTCAAGAGGGCCAAGGCGCCTCATGGAACGTGGGTACGCTTTTCGTTGCGAATGAAAAGCCGCACGAGATCACACCGCGCAAATTATGGATCGCACTGGGGGATTCCGCCAAGGGAGCGATTGTGGTGGATGACGGCGCAAAACAGGCGCTTGAGCGCAAGGGAAGCTCGCTGCTTGTGGTGGGCATTTGCGCTATCGATGGATGGTTCGATGCCGAAGATATTGTTGACGTGCGGGATAGCTCGGGATATCTGTTTGCGCGCGGTCGCGTTTCTGCTTCAAGTGACGAGATTTCCCTTGCGCTGGGTCGCACGCGCGAGCAGTTGGCGAACAATCGCCTTCTATCGAGTTTGACCGATAAGCCCATCATTCATCGCGATGAATTGATTGTATTCGAGTAGGATATTTTTGAGTGGAAATCGCGTAGGGAAGGAGCGGCGCATGTCTTTGAAGCAAGAGTTCGCAGGCCAGCAGTGTTCAAGCGAGCAGTCGTTGGAACAGGTGGTTCTATCTGCTGCTAAGGCCGCAAAAGAGGCTTCGAGTGTGTTGGCGCTCTCATCGCTTGAGCAGCGCAATCATGCGTTGGAGCAAATGGCTGCCGCTCTTCAGGAGAACAATGAACGCATTCTTGCCGCGAATGAGGTCGATATGGCTGCAGCGCGTCAAGCGGGCACGAAAGAGAGCCTGCTTGATCGCTTGTTCCTGGACGAAGCGCGTATCGACGATATGGCATCGGCTTTGCTGGACTTGGTCAAGCTTGATGACCCGTTGGGCCGGGTGCTTGAGAATCGCGCGCTTTATAATGGCATGAACTTGAAGCGCGTCACCGTTCCCCTGGGCGTGGTTGCTGTGATATACGAGGCGCGTCCGAATGTGACGGTGGATGCTGCGGGCATCTGTCTGAAGTCGGGAAATGCTGTGGTGCTGCGCGGTGGTAGCTTGGCAGTGCGCTCGACGGGCGCGCTGTGGCGCGTTCTTTCGGAAGCAGCCGAGCGGGCTGGTTTGCCGGCATCGTGCATTGTTGGCATCGACTCGACCGATCATGCGGCCACGGATGCTCTGATGCAGCTGCACGGGCTGGTTGACGTGTTGGTTCCGCGCGGTGGAGCAGGGCTTATTGCTCATTGCGTGGAGTGCTCGAAGGTGCCCGTTATCGAAACAGGCACGGGAAACTGCCACGTGTACGTGCATGAATCGGCGGATTTGACCATGGCACGCGACATTGTGATGAATGCGAAAACGCGTCGCTACGGTGTGTGCAATGCCGAAGAGTCGCTTTTGGTGGATGCATCTGTTGCGGATGAGTTTTTGCCGATGATTTTGCCATCGCTTGCGGAGAAAGGCGTGTTGGTACATGCCGATGCCCCAACACTGGCCATAGCGAAGCGCTGTGGCGTTTCTGCTGTTCAAGCGACTGAGGTCGATTGGGCTACCGAGTATTTGGGACCCGAGATTGCCGTTCGCGCGGTGGGCGATGTCACACAGGCCATTGCGCACATAAACAAATACGGCACAAAGCATTCCGAGGCTATTGTGGCAACCGATGCGGCTGCCATAGAGGCGTTCCAGCTGGGTGTTGATGCGGCGTGCGTGTACGTGAACGCGTCCACCGCGTTTACCGATGGCGGACAATTCGGTCTGGGTGCGGAAATCGGCATTTCAACGCAGAAGCTGCACGTGCGCGGACCCTTCGCCTTGGAAGGGCTTACGTCGTATAAGTATCTGCTTACGGGCACGGGGCAGACCAGGGCATAGAATATATTTGTGGCGGGTTTTGGTAATGGTCCAAGATTCGGGACAATCATTAAGCTGGGTATTATGCCAGGTCATGCGGGTAGTCGTGATTCAGGCAAAAGGAGAGCAGGAATGCTTGCGCAGACAAGAAAAAAACTTGAAGCAGGCCAAGATGTGCGCGTGGGTATTATGGGCGGCACTTTCGACCCTATCCATTACGGGCATTTGGTGGCGGCCCATGCTGCTATGGAGCAACTTGGGCTGGAAGAAGTGGTGTTCTTGCCTACGGGAACGCCCGCTTTCAAGCTTGATCGAGAGATAACGCCAGGTGATGTGCGTTTTTCCATGTGTTATGCCGCAACGAGCGATATGGACGAGTTCAGTGTAAATGCTATGGAAGTCACGCGCGGCGGCATTACCTATACCGCCGAGACACTTTGCCAGCTTTCGAAAATGAAGCATCCGCATATGCATTTCGTGTTCATTATGGGTGCCGATTCCGCATCGACGCTTTTGCGTTGGCGTGATCAGGAAACGCTGCGCAGCTTGGCAAGTTACGCGATTGTCACGCGTGCCGGGCAAAAAGTGGCGCCTGAAACGCTGGATGCGCTGCGTGGTGCGGGGTATTCGCTTGAGGTCGTGGAGTCGCAAACGCCGCTGGTGTCATCGACCGATATTCGGGCGCGTGTTTTGGCGGGTGAAGATATCAGCCGGCTTGTTCCCCCCGGTGTTGAGCGCATCATTCGCGAGAAACGGCTGTATCTTCCTAAGCCGGAAGGTATTGACGATCCGCTTTCTGATGAATTTTTCGAGGCGCGTAAGGTCGATTTGCAGAAGCGTGTGAATGAGCATCGATTCCAGCATTGCCTGGGCGTTGCGGAGATATGCGTGCGCTTGGCGCAAGAATACGGCGTGGATGTTGCGAAAGCGCGTTTGGCGGGCATTCTGCATGATTGGGATAAAGGATACGATGACCAGGGGATTCGGCAGCGTGCCGATGAGCTGGGCATGAGAATTGATTCGTTTGTGTACAATGCGTTGCCGCGTGTTTTGCATGCGCATACGGCGCCGGTTGCCATACGGAAAGCGTTTCCGCGTGTTCCTGAAGACGTGTTGCGCGCAATGGACAGGCATACCGTGGCGGCATGTGACATGAGCGACTTGGATATGGTACTCTATATTGCTGACGCTATTGAGCCGAACAGGGTTTATCCCGAGGTCGATGAGCTGCGGGCAAAAATTGGCGTGGTAAGTTTGGAAGAGCTCTTCTTCAACATTTATGAATATTGGATAATGCGTATGATGGGACGAAAGATGCTGCTGCATCCGAATACCGTTGACGTTTGGAATCACTACGCAGGGCGCGCGGCTCTGCGAGCAAAGGAGAACTGATGACCGATCAGAACAACGCAGAAGTTGTATACAACCAAACGGGTGGCATCGTTGAGTGCCCCGAGCCGAAGAGCGTTCGCGAGTGCGCTCTTATCGCGGCGCGTGCTGCCCATGACAAGAAAGCTCTGAACATCGTTATCCAGGACGTGCGCGAGCTCATTTCCGTGACGGATTATTTTGTGATTGCGACCGCTTCGAATAGCCGTCAGGTGAATGCTATCATCGACAACATTGAAGAAGACGTGCGCCGCAAGGGTGGTATGAAGCCCACGCATCGCGAAGGTGGCGCTGGCGGCATGTGGACGCTTCTGGATTACGGCGAGTTCGTGGTACACGTGTTCCAGCCCGAAGCCCGCGATTATTACCGTCTGGAAGAGCTGTGGAACGATGCTCCCACCTTGGATCTTTCCAAAGAAGAAGGCTTCGAAGACCTCAACGAAGCATAATTGTTGACAAATTACCCCACCTTTTGTCAACAATTTCTCTCCCGCTCAATCGTTCGGTAGATTATTCCACGGGTTATTCCCGTTAGTCTTTCTATCTGTCGATACGTTAGGCCGGCATCGCAAAGTGAAACGATGCCGGCATTTCTCTTTTTACGTGGCCATGATTTGATAGCCTCGATCCCTTGGATTCCAATAATCGATTGCGCAAGATGCAGGGCCTCTTCATCGCGCATCCCTCTGGTTTTATTTCGCTCGTAAGGTTCCGGCACGTCGATGCAGACGCCATTTGAGCTAAGGGTTACGTGAAAACGAAGGAATTGTTCCAGGTCGCCAAATAATTCGATGGCAAACCGTTTGTCGCAGAGGGAAGGGAGCGTGTTGCTTTCACGATATTCATCGAAACTGCTCCAGGGAAAAGAGCAGGTGCGCGACAACCCAGCTTTGAGCGGATTCTGATGTATGTAGCGAAGTGTTGCTAGATAATGAGAGTCATTATTGATAGGCTCGCTCTTAAATGCTTCTTGAAATAGATGTCCCGATCGTCCGTATTTCTTATTGAACGACATAGCGTAAGTTTCTAAAACTGATTTAAGGCTTTTTGAGATGGATTCGATTTCTCCCCGCAAAAGAAGATGTATGTGATTATCCATAAAGCACCAGGCATGGACATCGATTGAGTTCAGGCGGAAGTTTTTATTGAGCAGAGCATGGAGAAGGTGTCTATCGTCTTCATCCTCGAAGATAATTTGCTTGCCCGTTCCCCGTGCGAAAACGTGATAGATATTAGATTTGCTTTTCTCCCTTTTGGGCATGATTGTCTCCTTTGGTTCGGATAGGTGAGTGGGGTAAAAATACCAATTCAATCCAACAAAAACCTATCAAAAGAGGTGAAAACGCTATCAAATTTCTTACAAAAAAATACAAAGGCATGAGAAACATATGTTGTTGACAAATTACCCCACCTTTTGTCAACAAATGCAACGATGGAGCGCTTCAACACCTGCCCCCATCTCTCGCGTGCTTCTTGATAAACAACGAGCACAGAAATAAAACAACAAGCAGAACGCCCTCTTTGTTGACAAAAGGTGGGGTAATTTGTCAACAAAGGGCGCGCAGGGCGGGGCAGTAGGTGGTGGAGTTGTCGTTTGCCCAATCGTAAGGAAAGCTTGCGCATTGGTCGGGCTTCACGGGGTGAATGCGACAGCGTCCCGCATCGTCAAGCATTCCGCAAGCACCTGTGCCATCGGACGCATCTTTTAGGATAAGGCACTTTCTATCAGGGGAAACTTCGGTTTCTTGTGCAATGAAATCATCTTCGCTCATGCCAAGGTACGCGGCGATGCGCGCAATTTCGGCATCGTTTAAGCGCACGATGCCGCCAGGGATACGACAACATGCCCCACAGCATTGGCAGGCAAATCCTTCCAGCATGCCAGAATCATAAACGTGATCGATTCTCATGAAATGCGTTCAACCGCTCTTCGCGTGCTAATCGGCGTACCAAATGGCGCAGTTGTTCGGCGTTTCGTACATTTCCACGCGGGAGATATCAAGTCCCTGCTCAATGAGCCTTTCCGCGAAGTAGCGCGCCAGGTTCTCGGAAGTCGTACGGAATGGCAGCATGAGCAGCGAAAAGCCTTCGCCTTCCAATGCGGCAACGGTGGCAGGTGCAAGCGAGCCTTCTTCAACCAGGAACATGTGATCCATGGCTTCGGCTTGTGTGCGCACAATGCGTTTGAATGCGGTGAAGTCAAGCACCATATCTTTCATGGTGCCTTCCGTTTGCAGCTGTTCTTGGCGCAAATACACCACTACGCGCCAACGATGACCGTGCAAGTTTTCGCATTTTCCGTAATAGTCGGTCAAGAAATGAGCCGAATCGAAGGCTGTTTCGGTTTTGAGTTCGTACATGTTGCAACCCTTCTGTAGGTTCTCTCGCGTTTTGCGTTTTATCTCACAGCCCGCTCTTGTTTAGCGTGTCTTGCACAAGGGGCGCCTGCGTTAAAATCAATCCAAAGTGCGGCGCGGCGGCTTGCCAACCGTCACCATCGCCTGCTTTTGCAAACGATAACACAATTCATGCAAGGTGCTGCGCAAAGATGGGCTTTGCATACGTTATACTGACCTATCGTTACCATAACTCCAATTTCATCAACGAAAGAGTGCACTATGAGTGAAGATAGCTTTGAAGCAAGCAAGAAGCGCAGCGATGCCATTGTGGCGGACCTTGAGGTTCATCCCGAGAAGTACACGATGCTCACGGGCGATCGTCCTACGGGGCGTTTGCACATGGGCCATTACTTCGGCACCATCAAAGAGCGCGTTCGTTTGCAAAACAAGGGCATTGCGACAAACGTCATTATTGCCGACTACCAGGTGATTACCGATCGCGATACCACGGCGAACATTCAGGACAACGTGGCAAACATGGTCATTGATTATTTGGCTGCGGGCCTTGATCCCGAAAAGACCATGATTTTCACCCATTCTGCGGTGCCGGCATTGAACCAGCTTATGCTGCCGTTTTTGAGCTTGGTCACCGAAAGCGAGCTGTTCCGCAACCCCACGGTGAAGGCAGAGCAGGAAGCTTCGGGTCATGCGCTTACGGGTCTTTTGCTTACATACCCGGTACATCAGGCTTGCGACATTTTGTTCTGCAAGGGCAACATTGTGCCGGTTGGTAAGGACCAGCTGCCCCATATCGAGATCACGCGCCAGATTGCGCGCCGTTTCAACGAGCGTTACGCCGAAGTGTTCCCGCTGCCCGAGGGCATCTTGAACGACGATATCCCCGAAGTGCCCGGCCTGGACGGTCGCAAGATGTCCAAGAGCTACGGCAACGCCATTTCCCTGTGCCTGACGGAAGAGGAAACGTGGAAGCTCATCAAGAAGTCCAAGACCGACTCCGAGCGCATGATTACGTTCGACAAGGAAAACCGCCCCGGTGTTTCCGCGCTTTTGACTACGGCCGCTTTGTGCACGGGCCGCTCTGAAGTGGAAATCGCCGAAGAGATTGGCGAAGGCGGTTCGGGTGCGCTGAAGAAATACGTGAACGAGAGCGTGAATTCGTACCTGGCGCCGTTGCGTGAGCGCCGTCGCGAGCTGGAAAGTCAAATGGACTACATCCATGACGTTTTGGCTGACGGTAATCGCCGTGCGAACGAAATTGCCAACCAAACGCTTGCCGAAGTGCGCGAAGCTATGCATATGGTGTATTAATGCACATTGCTAACCAATCCTAATTACCTTGCCTCGGGTTAATTCGCTATAATCCGTAAGAATAAGAAATGGCGAACTCTAACAGTATTGCGCGTCGATTTGCTTTAAGGCGGCGGCCAGTTTGATAGCCCGCGACGCGAGCCGTCTTTTCACTTTTGGCGCGCATGAGGCAATTTATGTTGGTAGAGAAAATTAAGCTGGGAATTGACATCGGTTCCACAACGGTTAAGGCGATTGCGCTTGATGCTGGAACCGATGAGGTCCTTTATTCTGAATATCGTAGGCACGAGGCGAAGCAGGCACATGCGGTCGCGCAGCTTTTGGGCAACGTGAAGGAGCAGTTCCCTAACTGCGAGATTCGCTGCGCGCTCACGGGTTCGGGTGCGGCTCCCATGGCGCAGGCCTTGGGAGTTTTTTACGTTCAGGAAGTAGTGGCAAACGCCATTGCGGTAGGGAAGCTGTTTCCCTCTGCCCGAACGGCTATTGAGCTGGGTGGCCAAGACGCGAAGATGATTTTCTTCACGGAGGGACAGCACACGGGTCGCGCCACGGTAAGCGATATGCGCATGAACGGTTCGTGCGCGGGTGGCACCGGTGCATTTATCGATGAGATTGCAAACCTTCTGCGCATTCCTGTGGAGCAATTCAACGATCGGGCGTGCCTTGGAACGCGCGTGTACGATGTTTCGGGTCGTTGCGGCGTTTATGCGAAAACCGATATCCAGCCGCTTCTCAATCAGGGTGTTCCCAAGGAAGACCTGGCATTATCCACATTTCATGCCATTGCGAAACAGACGATTGGCGGCCTGGCGCAGGGTCTTGATATCACCGCGCCCGTCATTTTCGAAGGCGGACCGCTTACATTCAATCCCCGTTTGATTCAGGTGTTCAAAGAGCGCCTGAATTTATCCGATAGTGACATTATTGTGCCAAAGCATCCCGAGACGATTGTTGCCTTGGGCGCGGCGCTTTCCCTGGACGTTCTGTTTAGCGACCAAGCTGCGACTTCCGATGTTGTTGATACGGCTGGCTATGCGAATGCCGGAGCGGTCGGCGAAGCAACCGGCAAGCCGTCTTCCGATGTTGTTGATGCGGCTGGCAACGCGAGCGCTGAAACGGCTGGCGAAACGCCCTCCTGCGATTGCAAAGCAGCTGATAGCGCGATCATCGGTTCCGGCGCGCCCGCTGCGGATGACCCGACTGCCGGCGCCGGCGTGCCCGCCGTGGGCTCCCCAACTAATAACGCATTTGCGAACCTCGACATTGACCGGGCGCTTTCAATCTTGGAAGACCCGTCGTTTTTGAACCAGGATGATGCATCAAGCGCGACGCCTTTCTTTGAAAGTGAAGAAGAGCTCGCTCGATTCAAAGAGCGTCACGCGCTTCAATCGCAGAAGGGCAGCGGCATTGCTCCCGGCAAATCGGCGCGCGCTTATCTTGGCATCGACTGCGGCAGTACCACTACGAAATTTGTCTTGATGGCTGAAGATGGCTCGCTTATCGATAGCTTTTATGCTTCAAACGAAGGCGAGCCGCTTGACGTTGCCAAAAAAGCCCTGACGGAAATGAGCGAGCGGTACGCGCGGCAAAAGAGCGCGATCGAACTTTTAGGCGTGGGAACCACCGGTTACGGCGAAATGCTCATGCACGAAGCATTCGGCGCTGATTATCACGTGGTGGAAACAGTTGCTCACGCAAAAGCGGCGTGCTCAACGCTTCCCCAGGCCACGTTTGTGTTGGACATTGGCGGCCAGGACATGAAGGCCATTTGGCTGTCAGACGGCATTGTTACGAACATCGTGGTCAACGAGGCGTGCTCTTCGGGTTGCGGCAGCTTCCTGGAGAACTTCGCGTCTACGTTGGGCATTCCCACGCACGACATTGCTCAAGCGGCGTTCTCGTCGAAGCGTCCTGCTCAACTGGGAAGTCGCTGCACGGTGTTCATGAATTCGAACATTGTTACCGAGCAGCGGCGGGGAAGTACGCCAGCCGATATCATGGCAGGTCTTTGTCGCTCTATCATTGAAAATGTGTTCACGAAAGTCATTCGCTTGTCGAATCTGGACAACCTGGGCAACGCGATTGTGGTTCAGGGCGGTACGTTCATGAACGATGCTGTTCTGCGCGCATTCGAGGAATATCTGGGCAAACAGGTTGTGCGCGCGCCGTATCCGGGTCTTATGGGCGCTTTGGGCGCGGCCATGCTTACGCAAGAGCACATGGAAGCGCAGCGTGCTGCTGATCCGCTGGTGAAGTCGCGGTTCATTGGCTTTGAGGCTGCGGCAAATCTGACATACGAGCAAGAGCAGAACCTGACTTGTCCGTTTTGCGCAAATCATTGCAACCGCACGCGTCTGATGTTTTCGAATGGACGGACGTTCATCACGGGTAATCGCTGCCCAAAGGGACAGGTTGTTGGCGATGCGCACGATAGCGAGACAAAAAAGGCGCTCGCAAAAGTTGCGCAAGAGCAGGCAAGCGTTCCGAATTTGTTTGAAGAGCGTAAGGCGTTGCTGTTCAAAGAATATCCTTACCAGCAACTTTGCCCTGATAGGGGTGTTGTCATTGGCCTGCCGCGCGTGTTGGCGCTATGGGACAATGCACCGTTTTGGACTACGTTTTTCAAGGCGCTTGGCTTTGGCGTAAAACTTTCGCCGTTTAGCACGCGCAAAATATACGAAAGCGGCCTTCACGCGGTTACCTCGGATACGGTATGTTTCCCCGCGAAACTTGTCCACGGGCACATTCGCAGCCTGGTGAAAATGGGCGTTGACTGTATTTTCATGCCTATCATCACGGTCGTTCCGAGCGAGGGCACGGAAAAAACGGCTGAATCCATGTGCGCCGTGGTGAAGGGGTATCCCATGGTCATTGGGAACTCCGATAACCCCTATGACCGATGGGGTGTTCCCTTCGACGCGCCGTTATGGCATTGGTACAGCGCCAAGGATCGCGACAAGCAGCTTTGCCAGTACATGAAAGAGACGTTCGGCATTGCGTCAACGGATGTGCTGCAGGCACTTGACCAGGCAATCGCCGCGCAAGATGCGTTCAGGGGCGCACTTCAGCAGCGGGGTAGTGCCATTATGGAGCAATGCAAGGCGAATGGCACGTACGCAATGATCCTTGCTTCGCGCCCATATCAAAACGACGACTTAGTGAACCACGACTTGCCCAAGATGTTCACGGAATACGGCATTCCTGTGCTCACCGCGGATTCGCTTCCGGAAATCCATACGGAAGATTTGTCTAATTTGCTGTTGGACGTGGTGAACAACTTCCACGCGCGCATGCTTTCCACGGTGCTTGTTGCGGCGCGCAGCTCGTATTTGGAATACGCGCAGATTGTCAACTTCAACTGCGGACACGATGCGTATCTGTCCGATGAGATCGTGCGTGTGATGGATGAAGTTGGCGGAAAGGCGCCGCTTGTTCTGAAAGTCGATGAAAGCGACATCGTGGGCCCCTTGCGCATTCGCGTGAGGTCGTTCGTTGAAACGGTAAATATGCGTCGTGCTCGCTTGGCTGCGCAGGCCGCTGCAGCTTCCAGCGATTCCGTGTCCACTCCAGAACGTGCGTCTAACAAGCTGGCCGATCCGTATCATTCCAAGTTCGTGAAAGATATGATTCCGACAAAAACTGTTCTAGTGCCGAATACGTCTCATGCATTCAGCATGTTGATGGCGGCTGCTTTTGCGGGCCAGGGTCTTGCGACCGTCTCTTTGCCTGTTGGGCGCGAAGAAGCCATTCGCCTGGGAAAACGCTATGTGCACAACGATATTTGCTTCCCATGCCAAGTGGTTATCGGCGAAGCGCTTGCCGCGCTTGAGAGCGGAACATGGGACCCCGATAACGTGGCGATTGCCATGGGAAAATATATTGGCGATTGCCGCCTGACGCATTACACGGCGCTTTTGCGCAAAGCGCTCGATGATGCCGGGTACCCGCAAGTGCCCATTATCACGAACGACGACGTTGATTACCACAACGTTCACCCGGGCTATAAAATGAATCTCCTCACGGCTATGCGCATTGCATTCGGGCTGCCTATGGTTGACGCGCTTGAAGAGCTGCTGCGCAAGATGCGTCCGTACGAGTTGGTCAAGGGAAGCGCCGATAAAGCGTTTGAGCAAGCGCTTGAGCTGACCATAAACGGTTTGCGCGCAGGTGGCATTCGCGGCATGAAGAAGGCCTTTGAACAGGCGATTCAGATTATGCAGACCGTGAAATACGACCGTTCGAATCTCAAACCGCAAGTGCTTATTGTGGGCGAGTACCTACTGAATTTCCACGAAGGCGCAAACCGGGATATCGAGCGATACCTGGAAGAAAACGGCATGGAGATCATTGAAGCGCGCATGACCGACGTCATTCGCAAATCGTATTTCTACAAGGATCGTCAGGTGCGCGAATACCATTTGGACAAGTCGTTTGGCTACAAAGCCACGTTCCGTATTGAAAGTGAGATATTCAACCTTGCGCACGATATGTGCAATCAAATTGCGAAGGCGCACCCGCTTTACGAGCCGGCGGCGCGCATGCAGGATATCGTGGTGGCGTCCGACCCCATTATCCACCACACGTTTGATGCGGGCGAAGGTGTGCTTATTCCGGCGGAGATCATCCACCACGCACAGCACGGGTGCCGTGCGTTTGTCATCTTGCAGCCTTTTGGGTGCTTGCCGAATCATGTGGTGGGACGCGGCATAACGAAAAAGCTTAAGGAAATGTATCCTGATGCGCAGATTCTTCCGCTTGATTATGATCCTGATATGGCGCAGGCGAACATTGAGAATCGTTTGCAGATGCTCATCATGGAAGCGAAAGCGCAAAAGAGGGCGCAAGAGTAATCTGGGAGCGCGATTATGGTGCGATAGTGAGGTCTTCGCACGCCTTTTAAAATCGGTGCTTGCATTGGGCGGGGCGTTCGGTTACTATAGTCAAGCACAATTTTTGGTCGCTTGGCTCAGCGGGAGAGCATCGCCTTCACACGGCGGGGGTCACAGGTTCAAATCCTGTAGCGACCACCA
>CAKTVK010000029.1 GCA_934623455.1 uncultured Eggerthellaceae bacterium
GCGCCAAAGAAAATGCCGCCAACAAGAACCCACAGCACAACAGGAAGCCAACCGAACATCATTGCCACGATGGTACCCGTCACGGGGCCTGCACCGCAGATTGACGAGAATTGGTGCGCAAACACCGAGAAACACGAAGAAGGCGAGAAATCCTTTCCGTTTTCCATGCGAACTGCCGGGGTCAGAGCATTTTTGTCAATTCCCCATTTGTTCGCAACCCAACGTCCGTATGCAACGTATCCCACAAGCAGGATAGCGGCGCACACCAAGACGACTACAACGCTATTCATTTGTTCAACATCTCCTTACATTCTGAGTAGTAGTGTTTTTTTCGGCGTCAAACTCTAGTCCTTTGCTGGGAGATGTCAACACATGTCGCTGGGTGATTTTTCGTCACCCTGGGTTTTTCACGGTAGTTTTAACGAAGCCGAAACATTTTTGGAGCGCTTGCTGCGGTAAGGTGCAAAGGTTTACGGGGTGATGGCCTAAGGCCAGTTTGATGGCGGTTTTTGATGGCGGGTTCAGGTCCGGGCTCAGGCCCAGGTTCAGGCGCGGGTTTGGATTCGGATTCTGATTCGGTTCCGGGTTTGCGGCCAAATTTCAGCATGTCCGTTGTTTTGCCCACGCAATTGCTTTGCAAGGGAGTATCCTGTTGTGAAAAGGTGTTTTGCGTATGCGACGGGGCGCAAAAGTCCATGCCGCACACAGGAAAGGGGCGCACTATGGAATGCAAGAAACTCACCGATAAGGAATATTCCGACTGGATGGCGTTGAGTGATTCGGAGTATGCGGGTTCTCCGTTGTTCAACTCTCTCGACGAAGAATCGTTCTATGTGATTTCCGCAATTTGCGGCGCTGCGGCAACCGATGATTTTGAGTGGATGTTGGACATAATCAACAATCACTTGGAGGTTGTTGCGCAGGCAAGCAGCAATGATACCTTCCGTCGTTTGCTCAAGCGCGCTTACGAGCATGCAGTTGCTTGCGGCGATGCGGGATCGTGCTGCAATCTTGCGAATATGTATCACGATACCGACAATGCAGGAACCGAAGGGGATTATGAAACGGCGCGCGAACTGTACGAGCTGGGCGCCGATCGTGGCGATGATCAGAGTTCGGTCAATTTAGGCTATCTTTATTACTACGGGCGTGGAATGGCACCCGATTACTTGCGTGCGTACGAATGCTTTGCGCGTGCGGCTCTGCTGACCGACAACCCCGAGGGTTATTGGAAGTTGGGCGACTTATACGCAAGCGGTAAGGGTGTCCCAAAGAGTCAGCGAACGGCGTGGAATATGTATTCTCGGGCATATCATGCGGCAGGCGAGTCGCCCCTTGCGGCACGTGCGGCGCATCACCTGGCCGATTATCTGATGACCGGCATCGATGGCTTCTTGCAGCCCGATCCCGATAAGGCGCTTCGGCTCTATAACGAGGCAGAGCTTGGTTATTATCGGCTCATCGAGAGCGGCCTTTCATATTACGGTCGCCAGCTTGACCAGGTTATCGAAGGGCAGAAGAAGGCACGTGCCGCATCGCAAGAGCTGCATCATTGCGTCCGCGCGCAGTAGTTTTTTGGCTGGCAAACACAGTAATCTTGGCTGTTTTGGAAAAAATTTTCGTTGCCCAGGGGTGTTGATCAACACTTCACGCTTTGAAAAGCGAGTATGCTTTCCCCATGAAGTGTTTACACCTGGGATATGAAACGGCGCAATGGTATTGGGAGCACGCGGCAAGCGGCTCCCAATCTTTGCGCGTTCTACCGCGTTGCTCATCGCTTACGGATTCTGTTTCTTCGTCTCGAGAGGTTCGAGAAGTGGTACAAGGCACTCCTTTCGAGCACATCCCCCTTCATGTGCTCACAGATTCTTTCCGCTCCATGGCAAAGAACGAGAAGGGAATTTTCTTTCATACTCATGCAGGGCCATTTCCCCGGGGAGCGTTTATCCAGCTTTCGCAAAGAATTTTTGTTGCAAGCCCCCAGCTCAGTTTTGTTCAGATTTCGCGTAGTTCCGGTTTTGGCCGCGCTTTTCGGTATGGATGCTCTCTTTGCGGCTCTTTTGCGCTCGATGATGAAAAAGAGTTCGGCATTGTTAAGCGTGAACGTATGCTGTCTGCCCATCAATTGCGCGCTTTCGTTGAAGGCCATGACGATATCTATGGGGTAGTGGCGGCGCGAAAAGTCGCGCAGTATCTTGTTGATAACAGCGCTTCGCCTCGCGAAACGGCAGTAATGGGCGCTTTGTCTCTTCCTTTAAGATACGGCGGCATGGGGCTTTCTGGCGCTTATTTGAATAGGCGAATCGACATCCCGAAAAAATACAAACTGCCTGGTAAACGGCAATTCTTTGTTGCTGATTTGTTGTGGCCCGAATCAAAAGTTGCCGTCGAATATGATAGTGATGCAGCTCATGCACATAAATATGGCATCTATCGTGATTCCGAAAAACGCAACACGCTCATCAGCATGGGATATACTCCGCTTTGCATAACAAGCATTCAGCTGGATAGCCCTTCCGATTTTGCTTTAGCTGCCGATGCTATTCGGTGCGCGCTGGGAAAAAGAAGACGTCCTGTGCCGAAAGATTACGATGAGCGGGTAGCGGCGCTTAGAAAAGAGCTAGGACTTCCTTGGTTTGAGGGGCAAAAGACGTTTTAGCGTCTTTTGGGGTTTGCGGCACTGTTTTTGATGCTTTGCCCGCCTTCCTTCCTGCTTTTCTCTTCGGCTGGGCTACCCTGCCTTGTGGCTTTGTGCAACCCGATGTGCAATTATTGACAAGTTTCCGAAGCTTTTGGAACGAAACTAGCTTACAAGCTACCTTAACGTGTTGAGGCAAACGCCGTTTTTCAACGTTTCCCCAGGTCACGCTTATCCGCTTTTTCTTCAGGTTGTTTTTATGCACCCGTAAGCTTCCAAAAGCTTCGGAAACTTGTCAATTTCTCGGGTTTACCCTGCATGAAGGTGCATTGGGGTTGCGCAGCCCTAACATTACAGGCGGTCATACTTAGGTAACGTCTACATGCGCGATGGGTGGGGCGCGTGGAAACCTGAATTATAATGCCACTATGGCACTTGATTGGGACAAAGCAGATGTGTTGGCTCGCCAGGTTATTGACCTGGCGAAAGCTACCGTTTTGTCTGAAAACCACTTTTTGTCCGTGGCAGTGGGTCGCCTTGAGATGGTTTCCATTGGGGGCGGTGAAGCTGACGCTCCCGCAAGTGAGGGTATCGTCCGAAGTGAAGTGTTCGCGACTGACGAAGGGTCCGGCGCAGGTGCCACTCACGGCATTGCGGGTGCGGTTGGTGAAGCGGGGTGTCACGGCAAAGAATGCGGCGCCGGGTGCTCCACCCAGGGCTCCGCTCAGGGTGAAGCCGCTCCCCTTGACGCCTTCGCTGTTGACGGGCGTTTTCTGTACTACGACACTGCTGCTGTTCTGCAGGACTATCGCGCGAGCAAAAAAGCTCCTGCGCATGATCTTTTGCATGCGGTGATGCACTGCGTTTTCCTGCATCCGTATGTGGGTGCTGCCATCAATCAGCCGTTATGGGATTTGGCATGCGACATGGCCACCGAGCGCGCTGTTATGGATTGCTGCGGCATAAGGCCAGGTGAACGTGGTTTGAGTGCCCAAGCTGTTCTGCATCGCGTTGAGCTTGATTTAGGATGCCGTCCCACAGCGGAAAAGATCTATCACCGTCTGTGCGAGGGAAAGTGGGCTTCCGAAGTTGAGCGCTGGAGCAAGCTTTTTCACGCGGATAACCATGGCGTATGGTATGCGTTCGAGAGCGATGACTCCGAAGATGAAACCGATTCCTCGCACGGCGAGTGCTGCGAGGGGCAATGTTCGGAAGGTCAGAAGGGCTCCGCGCAGGGTAACCCGAGTGGTGCGGGCGCGGCTTCGGGCGAGACCGATGCCGGCACAGCCGATGAGGTTCGGGAAAATCCCGAGCGCTCGCAAGGAAGCGCGGCAGGAGACGCCCAGGTGGTGTACGAGACCGAGCGGCAAGGCAGGGGCCTTCGCCAGCTTTCTTTTGCGGATAGGCGCACAAATCAGCGCGCTGCTTGGAATACGCTGCGCAAATCGCCGTCCGAGCTGCGTAAACAGCAAGATGAATGGCGCGGTGTGGCAGCGGGCTTGGCAGTGAATTTGCAGACGTTCGCCAAGAAAAAGGGTCAGGACTTAACGGGGCTTGTGGACGATTTGAACCAGGCGGCGCATCAGCGCGTGGATTACGCCGCGTTTCTGCGGCAGTTCGCTACGCCGGGCGAAGTCATGCGCTTGTCCGAGGACGAGTTCGACTACATTTTCTATACGTACGGCTTGAAACTCTACGGCAATGTTCCGCTCATTGAGCCGTTGGAATATCGCGAAGAGAAGCGCATTCGTGAGTTTGTGCTGGTCATTGACACATCGGGAAGCGTTCAAGGCGACACGGTGCGCAGCTTTGTGACAACCACGTTCGATATTCTGAAGTCCACGGAAAGCTTCCATCAAAAAGTGCAGGTCCACGTGATTCAGGCTGATGCGCAGGTTCGCAGCGACGACGTTATCACCAGCTCCGACGAGCTGAAGACTTGGGCGAATCGCGCGACAATCCATGGCGGCGGTGGTACGGACTTTCGCCCTGCGTTCGAATACGTGAATGCCCTGGTGAACGATGGTGCTTTTACGGATTTGGGCGGTTTAGTGTACTTTACCGATGGTTGGGGGACGTACCCCGAGAACATGCCCGACTATCGCGTTGCGTTTGTGTTCTACGATGAAGATTATCGTCCTGAAAGCGTGCCGTCGTGGGCGGCGCAGGTGGTGCTTGACGGCGACGCGCTGGAAGAGGAAAGGAAACGACATGAACATCCAGCAGGCAACTGAGCAAATCAGGGGCGCTATCAGCGCTTATCTGGCAAAAGATGACCATGGATTGCCTTGCATTCCGTTTCATATGCAGCGTCCTATTGTGATGTTCGGACCTCCGGGTGTGGGCAAAACCGCCGTAGTGTCCCAGATTGCGCGCGAGGCGGGCATCAACTTCGTGAGCTACTCCATCACGCACCACACGCGTCAAAGCGCGTTGGGTCTGCCGTTCATTGCCCAGGAAGATTTCGACGGCCATCATTACAGCATTAGCGAATATACCATGAGCGAGATTATTGCATCGGTGTATCGCGCGCAGGAAAAAACAGGCGTTCATCAGGGAATATTGTTCTTGGACGAAATTAATTGCGTTTCTGAGACGCTTGCTCCTGCTATGCTTCAGTTTCTGCAGTACAAGACGTTCGGCATGCATGAGCTGCCTGAGGGTTGGATTATTGTGACGGCGGGCAACCCGCCGGAGTACAATCGCGCTGCGCGTGAGTTCGACCCTGCCATGATGGACCGTTTGAAGCGCATTGATGTTGAGCCTGACCTGGAGGTGTGGCAGGAATATGCGGCGGCGCATGGCGTGCATCCGGCGGTAACGACATTCTTGGAAAACAAGCCGGGCAGCTTCTACAAAGTGCAGGCATCGGCACGCGGCATGAGCTTGGTCACGGCGCGCGGTTGGGAAGACTTGTCGCGCATGCTGCAGACGTACGAGCGTGTGGGGTTGCCGGCAAACGAGACGTTGGTGCGCCAGTATCTGCAGGATGATGCCACGGCCATGGAGTTTGCCGCGTATTACGAGCTGTTCTGCAAATACCAGGATGACTACAAGGTGAGCGACATTCTTGATGGCTGCGATGCATCGGTTCCAGCCGCCCGCGTTAAGGCGGCGCGTTTTGACGAGCGTTTAGCCCTTGTCGGCATTTTGGCTGATGCGCTGCAGCATCGCGTTCATGACGCTATCGAGCTGGAACAGGCGTTGTTCTTGACGCGCGCAGATTTAGTTGCGGCGAAGGATACGCTTACTTCATGCGATTATTCCGAGGGGTCGCGCTTGTTGTTGGAAGCGGCTCGGGCTGCAAAAGAAGCTCCTGACGTGGGAGAATCCTCGCAGGACGCATCTCTTGTGGGCGACGCCGCTGTGATAAAGGCGGAGCACGTGCGTTGCTTGGAGGCGTTGGCAAGCGCTGTTGCAGCGGGAGCTGCTGGATCGGTTGCGGCAGATGTCGAAGGTGCTGCTGGTGGCGAAGGCACCGCCGATGCGGGCGCCGGTACTGCGGCAACGCCGTTCGATGCGGCGAAGGCAGCCTATAATGCGCGCGTGAAGGAGCAGCGTGCTTTAGCTTCTGCGGGGGTGAGTTCCTTGGATAACGCGTTTTCGTTTTTGGATGGCGCGCTGGGCGAAAGCTCGCAGGAATCGCTGGTGCTTACCACCAAGCTTTCCTTGGATCCGTTGACAGTGAAGTTCGTGGGACAATACGGCTCCGAGCAGTACATGAAACACAACAAGAGCTTGCTGTTGACCGACCGCGGCCTTGATTTGCTGTCGGAGATCCAATCGCTTGATGGCTTGGACGAGCTGGGTGTTAAATAGAGTCTATGTTGGAAGAACTTGAGATAGAAAACGGCTTGCTCGTGAAGTATCGCGGGCAAGCTGAGTGTGTTGTTATTCCCAAGAACGTTACTTCTATCAGGGAAAACGCGTTTTTTGATTGCAAGAGCATCAAGAAAGTGACGTTTTTGGCTCCCGTGCAAACAATTGGGGAGTTTGCGTTCAACAATTGCGATGCGCTTGAGGAAGTGCACGTACCCTCGCTGCGAATGTGGCTCAATATTGACTTCCAGGGCTTCCGGGCTAATCCGCTCTCGAATGGCGCAAGGCTGTTCATCGATGAGGTCTGCGCGGCAGAAGGTGAAATGCCCGCGAGCGCGAGCGAGCAAAACGGCGGTGAAGGCTGTGTCTGCGGGAACGAAGTCGTCCATGCTGTTATTCCCGAAGGTATTACCCACGTACCGCAGCGCGTTTTTGAAGGGTGCACGTCGCTTGAAAGCGTGCAGTTTCCTTCTACGGTGCGCTCAATCGGAAAGCTGGCGTTTGGTGCATGTCCGGCGCTCAAAGATGTGCGGCTCGCTGAAAGCGATGCGGGCGGTCTTGAAGAAATCGGCTACAGCGCGTTTCGCGGCTGCGCGGCGCTTACCACGTTCGCGTTCCCGCCCAGCTTGAAGAGCATTTGCTCCTGGGCGTTTGCGCAGTGTACTGCCTTGTCTGCGGTGGCTTTGCCCGAAGGGGTTACCAGCCTGGAGCGCGATGCGTTCTACGGTTGTTCGTCGATTGGCTTTGTTCGTTTGCCTTCAACGCTGAATGCCCTAGTCGATGACGTGTTCTACGGTTGCTCTGCACTGGAATCGGTGCGTATTCCGGCAGGGGTAGACGCTTTCGGCAGCAATGTTTTTACGGGATGCACGCGCATCCGCGAGGTGTGGCTTGAGGGCTGCTCTATCCCCGAGAGTTTTGTGCCGCCTGCTTCTTTGGAAGTGCTTATCATGCCTGAAGGTTCGTTTAATAACCAGGTGCGCCCATCGCTTCAGCTTCTCTTGGCTGCGGGGTTTGTGAAATTAGCAGCGGCGGGCAGCGTATCGCTTTCACCCGCGTGTGCGGATTTCGTGCGTGCAAGGGTAAGTGACATTTTGCAGAGCCTGCGTTTTGAATCAGCGTCTGTCAAATGGCTGGTCAACAGGGGTTTTATTCCTTGTGGCGGAGAAGCGGCTTATGCGGCGCAGGCGTCTTCTTTTGGGCAGCCGGAAGCTGCTGCGGTGTTGCTTGAGTGCGCAACTGCGGCATCGTTTTCTGGTTTTGACTCACTCGATCTGGAATTATAGGAAAGCAGACAATTTAATAAGGGAATAAAGGGCCCCGCATATTCGCCTGTTCAGGAACAAAGGGGATGAGGGACAGTCCTGAAAGCGAAAATGCGGGTCCGAAAGAGAAGGGTTGCTTATTAATCATGCTCGGTGTTTGCTTGGGTGCCCTCTGCGGGCGCCAAAAGTCCGAGCAGTTCACGAATGCTATTTGGCTCGTTCAAAATACTTTGCATCGAAGTTTTCTTGCAGCACTTCATACATGTCGTGGCATTTGTAGAAATCCTCTGCCGCGCTGAAGAATTCGGCTATGTTCGTGGGATCGGCCAACGCAGGCACGTCGCATCCAGAAGAAAGCCAGAAGTTATCGTAATCGTAGCAGTCGTGCATGACGCGATACGTTGCCACGCGAATTGACTTCTTCGTTCCTTTGAAGAACTCCTCGGACGGGCTTACGTTGCCCATGACAATTACATCAGACGGCGCCTTTTCCAGAATATCTTTCAGGCGAATTTTATCGCCGAAGTGGTATCCCTTGCAGCCTATAGCGAAAATGTCATCGGCTTGCAGGACTGCGTTGTTGCCGCAGTTGTGATAGAACACCAGGAAATCTTTGTCTTGGCATGCATCCACGATTTGCTTCATGTATTGGCATGAGAATTCATCGACAAGGGCGGGGGACAGGATGCCTGCCAGCGGTTCGGCAATCAGTACGCCGTGGGCGCCGATTTCCTTGTATGCCTTAATGTAATCGATGATAAATGCCGTAGCTTTCTTAAGCACGGTATGCATCATGTCGGGCTCTTCATAGCACAAAACCATGGCTTCCGTAATGTCAACCAAGCGTCCTGCCAGGGAAAAAGGTCCAATGCATTCGGCGAATACAGGGCGATCGTCAATCAAGTGTAGCGCCATCTCGATGCCCTTTAAGTACGTGCCAGTGCGTCCTGTGCCAACTTCAGGAATCTGCAGTGCGTCGGCGTCTTCTTCGGATTCAACAATGGCACCGGAAATAGTAGGGATTTCTTCTTCGTGATAGATGCAGTTTGCGCCAAAAGCCTCTGCTTCTGCGGAAAGATCCATGAAGCCCATGGCAATGCGCATATTGTATTTCTCGGCCATCAGCTTGATGCCCATCGCTTGGGCGGCAGGATCCTTCGCCAGATTTTCAACGGTGCAGCCCAAGATATGCGCTGCGGGGAACGTAGCAATGGGCTGGGGTATTTTGTGACGCGTGGAAAGAACGGCGTTGAGCCAGCTGTCCATGCTGGAGTACTTGTTGTACGACTGCATTTTCTTCTCTTCTCTTTTCTTGAGCGTCCTTCATGCGGGAGGCGTTCGATTGGTCTGAACTGTGTCTATTATTGCGCAAAATACGCAAAATTGTGATATTTTAGGAAAAATGAGTCAATTGCTGACGTTGCTCTATGGGAGGTAACGTTGCATTTACTTTGCTGAGTGGAAAGAAATTCCTAGTAAAGTGCTAGATTTATCGAGCAATCATGTAGATGGCGGAAGGACCATAAAAGGCCGCGAAGAAGCTGTCGAGGAACCACGGGGGAGTAGCATAAGAACTCGCAGGAAGGTTGCGGGTAGGGGGCGGCTTGCCGCAATGCGGCGCGGTGGAAAGCATCAGAATCCCAATGACAAGTAAAAAACGGGAGCGGATTTGCTATCCGCTCCCGTTGTAAGTTTATTTTGCAGCTGCCGCATCTGGTAAGCTGCGGCATGCGACCTTAAATCACCAGGTCGCGATGAGCACGATACAGCGCATCGGCAAGATTCATCACCAAATCGGAATGGTTGATGTTCGTAGTGGACATAATGGCGCACACATAAGGGTGATCGCCATCCATAACCAGGCAGCCTTCGGTGCGCGCATTGTCGGTCCAACCCGATTTCGCGTACACGGGGCTTGCACCGTATTTAGAAACGGACATGCGCGTCATGCCGGCGCTATTTTGCTCCAGCGTCTCGCGCAGCCATGCGGCATTATCGGTACCGCCCAACAGGTAATCTTGCGACACGACCCACATGCGGCAAAGGTCTTCTGCTGTATAAGAGGCCGTCCAGCCGTTCCAGGAGAAGTTCTCCACGTGACCAATGCTGTTGTACTCTTCCAGCGGCCAACGTCCGTAATTGTAGAAATAGGCCTGGTACGTTTCGTTGTTGGAGTAATCCAGCGCATGCCAGAAAGAACCGCGCCATTCGTCCAGCGCGCTGGGCACGTATTGGCTCAACGCCATGGAGTAGGGGCCCTTAATGGAGCAAGCGCTGTAATACACGGTGTCGGAGTTGTACGTGATGCCTGCACCCGTGGTAAGGTCGATCAGCGTGAAGCCTACCGAAGCGCCAATGTCCCAAAAGCCGTACAGGGCATCCCAAATGGCATCAACGGTATCGCCGGAAAGGCTCTTGGGGCTTCTGAATGTTTTCAGGTCATCGCCCGTTGCATATTCGTCAAGGATCTCAATAAGATCGGAGATGCTTGCGCGTCCCAGCGTTGTGTGGTTCAGCAGGAAGTGCTGGGTGGCGGAGGTGTTGTCGTAGGTACCCAGCTGCACATTCGCGCCTGCGCCCAGGCTGCTCAAGCTCAGGGCGAAGTTGCCCAGCGCGCTCTTGAACATAAAGCCGCCATTATCCCAGATAATCTGCCATTTTTGCGCATTTGTGCCATTATCGTAGTACTGCTGGATGTTCGCGCCCGCCTGCGCCGAGCCGCCCTCAACATCCCAAGGCAGCATGGACCAGCCACCGTAGATGGTGTAGTAACCGTTGCCGTCGTCGCTCAAATAAAACTTCTGGGAGTTGTGATTCTCGGCATGCCATGTACTAATGTTCCCGCCCGCAGATGAGCAGTTGTAATATACCTCAACGGCAACGTCGGTGTTCTCCTTGAGCTTGATAGTGTAGTAGCCCGAGGAAAGAAGCGATGTATTCACAAAGTTCCAGCCGGAATGCGATGCTTTCTTTGCGCCGTACAGCGAACCGCCCATGTTAAAGTCACGCGAGCCAATCAGCATGCCGTTAGAGATAGCGGCAAACGTGAAGTGGCCATCGTTGGTGGGAACAATGTTCCATTTTTGAATGAACTTGCTGTTTTTGTTCTGCTGCGTGATGTTGCCCTTGGAGTCAACGCTTATGTATTGGCCCGAAATTACCGGGCGAATGTACCAGGCGCCTGCGCCATCGGATTCAAAGACGTATTTCTGCGCAATCGTGCCGTTTGCTTCGTACAGACCTGCGCGCGTGCCTTCTGCTGTGGAGCCAGCAGGCATATCCCAAACAAGCCCACCGTTCGTGCCATTTTGGATGTTGAAGCTGCCTTCAGTTGCCTTTGGGGTTGCGGCGGACAGTTTGAAGCGCTGCGATGCGGAGTTTGACAGCGTGTAAATCTTGAGGTTTGCGCCGCTCTTTGCCGTGCCGTTGATCGTTAGGGCCTTGTTGCTTTTTGCCGAAGCAAAAGAGAGCGTGCCATTGCTGTTCACAATAACGCGCCACAGCTGAGCAGCCGAGCGGTTAGAGGTGTACTGCCACACGTTCGCATTGTTGGACGTCTCGCCCTTTGCCACGTCAAGCAGCTTGCCCGATCCGTAGTTGGTAATAAGGTAATAGCCGGTGTAGCTATCGTAATTCAAAGCGAACGCTTGAGAATTCGTGCCGTTTTCCTTGCCCAGTTGGACGTTTGCGCAGTCATTACCGCTTTGCTTGGCAACGTCAACCACGTAATTCGAATTGGCGCTACTCTCAATAACGTACGCTCCATCAGCAATAACAGCAGGGCACAAACGGAAAATCCAGTTCTGGGATGCGCTTCCGTTCATGTTCCAGATGCGCACGTTTGAGCCATTTTCGCCACTTTCTGCGTCAAGTGCTTTCGAGCCAAGGCAGCTCATGATAACGAAGCAAGGTGCACCGCTTGCAGTGAAAGAGGGAACCAGGCGCCAACGCTGAGCGGCAGTGCCGTTTTGCTGGTAGATTTGCACGTTCGTGCCATCGTGGTTATCACCCGAATAAACGTCAAGCGATTTGCCCGAAAGAACCGAAGAGATGGAGAACAACTGGTTGCCGTTGGCATCTACGCCCTTTTTGCTTACGTAGAAGCGCTGAGCGATGGTTTGGTTGCTTTCCCAACCCTGCACGTTGCTGCCGTCGGAAGTACCCGCGGCGGCAACGTCAAGCACGGTGCCATATTCGGATTCAATAATGTAAGCGCCGCTTTCGATGGTGCCAAACGTTGGTTCAGGGCATAGGCGAAGCTTCCAGTTTTGGGATGCCTTGCCGTTTGCTGCCCAGATGCGCACATTGGCGCCCATCTTGCTGCCGGCAATGTCTACCACTTTGCCGGAAACCGTGCTGATAATAACGAAGCTGGGTTTTCCATCGGCGGTGGTGCTGCTTGCGAAATACCATCTTTGAGCTGGTGTTCCGTTGTGCTGGTAGATTTGGATGTTCGTACCGTTCGCAGTACCGGCCGCGTAAACGTCAAGTGCTTTTCCAGAGTCTTGCGCGGAAATAGAGTACTGGGTGCGGCCGTTTTTGTCGGTCCCTTCCGCCTTGATTACGAAGCGCTGAGCGCCCGTGGCGTTATCTTCCCAGCCTTGGACGTTCGTTCCGTCGTCGCTTCCGCCTGCGGCAACATCAAGCACGGTGCCGTATTCGGATTCAATGATGTACGTGCCGTTTTCAACGGTGGCATACGTAAAGCCCTTGTTGGCCTTGTCGCTTTTATTGGCGGTGGCGCCTGGCTTCGCATCGGCCTTCGCATCGGCATTAGTGCCGCTTGTCGCGTCCGCGTTTGTGCCTTCGGTCTTGCCGTTTGCGCTGGTGGAAGCACTAGAAGCACCAGGAGCGGTGTTTTCTCCCGCTGTGCCGCTCGTGCCCGAGCCGCCTTCTGCGGGGGTTCCTGCAGCGACGGTTCCGCTAGCAGGTGCGTTGTTATCAGACGGTGCGCCTGGAGTTGCTTGAGCCGCGTTCTCGCTCGTTGCTGGGGCTGCGGCGCCGTCCTTGCCGCTCCCATTCTGAGTCGCGGCTGCAGCTGCGCCGTCCGTTGCGCCTTGCGCTGCGTCCTTTGCGCCGGCATTTTCCGATTCAGAAGCGCCGCTTTGTTGCGCGTCCGTTCCCGCCGGTGCGTCGGTCAGCGCTACGGCTTCAATCGCCGCTGCACCGGCGCCTTCGTCCGCGTAAGCGGGGGCTGTTCCAAGGGGCATACTCTGAAGGGCAACGGCAAGGGAGACCGCGCCGAAAGCCAACCCCGCCTTTCTTATCCAGGAAATTGTTTCGCGGGGAGTCGTTGATGGTGCGGCTCCGAGCATTCGCGTTCGTTCGGTCATGGACAGCTCCTTGCTTTCGGGCGGTAAAACTCTGCGGAGCAGTCGAAACAGATGTTTTCGCGCAGATTTACCCCGTCATGGTGAATGCGTCTATCATACCATGCCTATTGTGCAGGTTTTGCTAAATAGAGGTATGTTTTGGACAGACGTACCTCTTTTCGTGGTCTGTTTTCGTCTCGCCCCCTGCATCTCTATGCGCGTATAATGAAACGACGTGAATCAAAAAGGCGAAGCACTCAAGCAATGGTAAGGAAACGCAATGAGATTTCTTCATGTGGCCGATCTTCATATTGGCAAGCGCGTTCATGAGCGGCTCATGCTTGATGAGCAAGAGCATGCTTTTGACCAGCTTATATCTATCGCGGAAGACCAGCGGGTTGATGCGGTTTTAGTGGCAGGCGATGTGTTCGACCGGCCGAATCCCTCGTCGGTGGCGTTGGAGCTTTCTGAGCGTTTTTTGGCATCATTCGTGCGTCGGAACATCCCCGTTTTCGTTATTCCGGGCAACCACGATAGCGCGCAGCAAGTGGCGTATTGCTCGACGATTACCGATGCTGCCGGCTTGCACGTTGCGCGACCGTACCGCGGGCATATTGCGGCGTTTTCCCTTGAAGACGCCGATGGCCCGGTGTGCGTGCATCTTTTGCCGTTTGTGCGTCCTTTGGACGTGCGCGCGGCGTTCCCTGAGCGTGAAGCAGAGATAAAAACGCATAACGATGCCGTGCGTGTTGCCTTGGAGGAACATCCGCTTGAACAGGGAGTTCGCCATGTTTTGGTGGCGCATCAGTTCGTTACGGCAATGGGTGTTGACCCTGAGCGCTGCGAGTCGGAAACAATGAGCTCGCTGGGCGGTCTAGACAACGTGGATGTATCGCTTTTCGATGCGTTCGATTATGTGGCGCTGGGGCACCTGCATGGGCCGCAGCGCGTAGGGCGCGATGCCGTTCGTTACGCGGGATCGCCCGTGCGGTATTCCTTCAGCGAGATTTCGCAGAAAAAAGCAGCGTGCATCGTTGACCTTGACGGGCAAGGCAACGTGACGGTAACGCAGATTCCTCTGACGCCGCTGCATGCTATGCGCGAGATCACGTGCTCGCTCGAAGATCTTGAGGCGGGCAAGGATACCGGCGATCACCAGGATTATATGCATGTTACGCTCACGGATCGCAGCGCCTATGATGCGTTCAACCGCGTGAAGGCGGTGTATCCCCACTTGTTGCTGCTAAGCTGGCAGGAAGCGGAAATTGCTGCTTCATCAGGTAAAATGACGCTATCGGAAATGAAGCAGAAGAGCTGCTTTGAGCTGTTCTCGGACTTCTTCATGGAACAGACGGGGCAGGGCCTGACCGATGAGCAGTGCGCGATTATGCAGGATATCGTGCGCGATGATCAGACAGGGTGCACGGGTCAGACGGGCACGTGGGGTGTGCTGGACGAAAAATCCGGCAAACAGGCCAGCGGAAAGGGGGAGCGCTCATGAAACCGCTTCGCTTGGAACTAGTAGCGTTTGGCGCATATGCGGAAAAATGCGTCATTGATTTCGAGAAGCTGCACAGTGGTCTGTTTTTGCTCACGGGTCCCACGGGATCAGGCAAAACGACGTTGTTCGATGCCATCAAATTCGCGCTTTATGGAGAGATGAGTGGGTCGGTGCGCGAGAGCAAGAGCGTACGCAGTGGATTTGCGACAGATGACCAGGTAACATACGTCGAGCTTGAATTCGAACACCAGGGCGCGCGGTATGTCATCCATCGTGCCCCGGGCGGTTATCGATGGCGCGGAAAGCAGAAAAACCGCGCGAATTTGGTTATGGCAAACGAGGAAGTTTGGCTGCAAAATGTTTCCACCGGGGAATCGCTTGCGGGCAACGGACGCACTGCAACGGAGTACATCGTTGAGCTTTTGGGCATTTCTGCGAGCCAGTTCAGCCGTATTGTCATGATTGCGCAAGGTGAATTTGCATCGGTGCTTCATGCGAAGACAGAGGAACGCCGCGCGGCTTTTCGCAAGGTTTTTGGTACGGAGATGTACCAAAGCGTGCAAAATGCGCTGCTCAGCCAAGAGCGCGAGCTAAAAAGCCGGCTGGAATACAGCAATACCGAGCTGCAGAGCATTTTGAGCAACGTGAATGTTCATAAAGACAGCCAGTACTTTGGTGTATGGCAAAACCTTCATGCCGACCGCGAGCATTGCGTGTACCGCTCGCGTGAGTATCGGGATCTGCTCACCAACGTGATTCAAGAAGAAAAAGAGCACAAGCTGGTTGGTGAAAGGCAGCTTGAGCAGGCTCAGACGGAACGCGAGCATATTGATCGTCTTATTGGCGAGCAGCAGCCGCTTGCCCAAGCGCAAAAGGCGTGCGCTGCTGCGCAAGATTGGCTTGCCAAAAATCGCGATGATTTTGAGAAAAAGGCTCATGAGCTGGATGAACTCGAAGCAAGAAAGCCGCAGCGCGATCAAGCGCGTGTGGAAATAGCCGACTTGGAAAAGCAGCTGCCACGCTATGATGAGTTGGAAGAAGCACGCCGCGCCGCTCAAAAGGCAACAGAAGATCTGGCAAAAGCCGCATCGCTTCTGGAGCGCAATCGGCAATCCCAAGCGCAGGCGGATGCAGCACTTTCTTCCGCAACCGCTGAACGGGAACAGCTTCCTAACTGCGATGCGTTGCTAGAGCGCATTGAGGCGCAGCAGGTATCGTCTCAGGAGCGTTTGTCTGCGCTTGATTTGGCGGAAGGCAAATATAAGCAGGCGTGCGCGAAGGCGCGCGAAGCTAAAAAAGAGCAGGAGACGTACGAAGAGCGGCAGCGCCAAAGCAACCAGGCCGCTCAAGCATTCATCCAGGCGCAAAGTAGGTACAACGCCGAGATTGCAGGCGTTCTTGCCGCCGGTCTGGCAGAAGGCGCACCGTGTCCTGTTTGCGGTTCGTGTGAGCATCCTCACCTGGCACAGCGTTCCGCCGGCGCTTCTTCCGCAGAAGAAGTCGAAGCCCTGAAAACGCAGGATGAAGCTGCCCGCGCCTGTGCCGCTACGGCGGCTCAGAACGCTCATGCTGCCCGCGCCCGTGCCGATGAAGCGCAAAAAGCGGCGTTGGAGGGCGCACAGCGTTGCGCGGCGGATGCGGCAGCAACCGCGCAGGAGTCATCGGTGGCAGAGCAGGACAAGCGCGCAGCGAGTGCCTTCGACTTCACTGGCATTCCCGCTGTTCTTGCGAGCTTGCACGGCCAGCTTGAAGAAAGCGCGCGCAGTTTGTCCGAGCAAAAAATGCAGGTCAATGCGCAGAAAGAACGCGCAGAAAAACTCGATGTGCTCATAGCGCAAACCACGCAGAAGCGCGCACAACTTGAAGATGCCGCAAAGCAGCTTGAGTCTGGGCAGACGGAAGCTAAAGTCCGTGCTGCTCAAACGCAGACGGAGCTTGAGGCCATTAAGCTTCCGTTCGCGCGCAAAGAAGACGCTCTGGCGCAGTATAAAGAACGCCGCGCGGCGCTCGAAAAGGAAGAGCGAGCGCTTGCTGATAAGCGTGCAGCTCTTGCGAAGATGAAAGATGAGATTGCTCGCCAGGATGGCATTGTCTTGCAAAGCCAGTCCGTTTTGGCAGGTAAAACGGTGGTTGACTTAGCTGAGCTTGAGCAGCAAAAAGGCCAGATTGTTGATAAGGTTGCACGCCATAATGAGTTCATTGGTAAGGTGCAAACCATGATTTCTGCCGCTGAACAGGCAATTCGCGATATTGATCGCATCATGGAAACGCGCAGCGCCGGTGAGGTGCGCTATAACGCGGTAAGCAATTTGTGCGATTATGCCACGGGCCGCACGCCCGGTGCGTTGGGGAAGGTCGATTTCGAGACGTACGTGCAAGGTGTGTATTTCGAGTTGGTGCTGCAAGCTGCCAACCAGCGCTTGCAGGTGCTCTCCGAAGGCCGTTATTCGTTGCGCCATCGTGAGGAGGCGTCGAACCGGCGCAGCCAGGCGGGCTTGGAGATGTTGGTGTTCGACCGCGACACAGGAAAGGAACGCGATGTGAAGTCGCTTTCTGGCGGCGAAACGTTCCTCGCATCGCTTTCTATGGCGCTGGGCTTTTCGGACGTGATTCAAGCGCAGGCGGCGGGCGGTGTTTCAATTGACGCGATGTTCATTGATGAAGGTTTCGGCTCGCTTGATGAAGAAAAAGTTCAGAAAGCGCTTGAGGTGTTGGGTAAACTTGCTTCTGATGATAGGCTTATTGGCGTCATCAGCCACGTGGATCAGCTGAAAGAAGCAATCGAGCGCCAGATTGTGGTGGAAAGCACGCCTTCGGGCAGCCGTGCCACGCTGCACTGCTAGAAATCGGCTTTGCTGCTTCGCGTGTAATGCTATAAGTGAAAAGAAGGTGCAAACATGGCCTTTCAAGATAAAAACACCAGTTCAGCCCCAAGAGAAACGAAGCCTGTGCCTAAGAATTTCTCTGACCCGAACCGCGAGTTCCTTCGTGCGGAAAACGAAGACGACGATGGCTACGACCCGTATTCGGATCGCAGAGAATGCACGCCGTTGTTTGAGCGCGACCCCTGGGCGTAGCTTCTTTGCGCTAACGAAGACGGAGTGTATGTACTGTGGAAGCCGCATTGACTATCCCGTTTTGGCTTGAGCTGATGGCGACCATTGCCGGTGCGCTTTCGGGCTCGATACATGCCGTAAAGCATAATTACGATTTCTTTGGCGTGGTGTGCCTTGCGTGCATTACGGGTCTTTCTGGCGGTATTGTGCGCGACATTTTGCTGCAAAATTACGGCATTTACGCCTTTCAGCATTGGGAGCTTATTGCCGCTTGCATGGTAAGCGCGGTGCCGGTGTTCTTCTTCGCGCGCCTTCTGGGCAAGCTTGACTTGCCTATGGATATCATGGACACCATCAGTATTGCGCTGTATGCCGTGATTGGCGCCGGAAAAGGCCTTATCGCCGGTTATGGCATTCTTCCTGCGGCAATTCTGGGAACTATTACGGCAGTGGGTGGCGGATGCGCGCGCGATTTGGTGCTTTTACGTCCGCCGCGCATTTTCATCAGCGGCACGCTCTATGCATCGGCAACGTTTCTGGGAGCGCTTATCTATCTGGCGGCAAAGCAAGTGGACGTGCTTGCGGGTTATGCCGCCCTTATCGGCGTGGTTTCGATTATCGTTATGCGCTTTGTGAGCGTCTTTTTCAAGATTGAAACGCGTCCGGCACGCGATTATTCCGACAAGGTTGAGCACCTTGCCTCCCGTGCGAAAAACCACTGCGCAGGAGCGTTTAGGAAAGTGCGTCGCAAGTAATCGTTTCAGCAGACGGTCGCCAAGAGCAACGACCGCCTGGGCGCTGTCGGAGTATTAAGTGACTTGATTGATGTTAACATGATAGACTGTCAACGAAAACGGGGCAGATTCACGAAGCTCTCGGCCGACCCGGCCTCGGTCCGCATGGCCGCCGCCCACGGCTCCGAGCGGTACATGAAGAACGACAAGAGCCTGCCGTTCACGGAGCGCGGGCTGGGATTGCTGGAAGAGATAGAGTCATTGGAGGATCAGCGATGGGCGTAGAGGATTTCGCAATCGAAAACGGCGTTTTAACGAAGTACAAGGGGGCAGGCGGGGATGTCGTCATCCCCGAGGGCGTCACCGAGATCGGCGAGGATGCCTTCCTCGGCTGCTCGTCCCTGGAATCGGTCTCCATCCCCGAGGGCGTGAGGGAAATCGGCGAGGACGCCTTCGCGTTCTGCAAGTCCCTGAAATCGGTCACCATCCCCGAGGGCGTGAAGAAGATCGGCAGGGATGCCTTCCGCGGGTGCGGGTCCCTGAAGACGATTTCGACCCCCGGGAGCGTGGCCGAGATCGGCGCGTCCGCCTTCCGCGACTGCTCGTCCCTGGAATCGGTCTCCATCCCCGAGGGCGTGAAGAAGATCGGCAGGGAGGCCTTCCGCTTCTGCGGGTCTCTGAAGACGATTTCGATCCCCGCAAGCGTGGCCGAGATCGGCGAGGCCGCATTTACCGGCTGCTCGGGCTTGAAGTTGTTCTCGGTTGCCGCAGGCAATGCAAGGTATTCCGTTACGTCTGACGGGCGGTACCTTCTCGAAGGAGGTACGCTCCTTTCCTACTTTCCTCATGTGGACGGTGGCGGCGGGAGCTGTGAAATTCCGGCATCCGTCACCGCAATCGGCGCGTCCGCCTTCTACGACTGCTCGTCCCTGAAATCGGTCGCCATCCCTGAGGGCGTCACCGAGATCGGCGCGTCCGCCTTCGAATCCTGCAGGTCTCTGGAATCTGTCACCATCCCCGAGGGCGCCACCGAGATCGGCAGGTATGCCTTCAGCGGGTGCTCATCCCTGGCGCGGGTCGTCGTTTTGGGCGAGGCTCTTCCGGAGGGGTTCGCCATCGGGCCGGATACCGCCCTGGTTTCGCCGCGCCTTTCCACCAACGCCGCCAAAGGGAAGAGGATCTCGAAGGCGTTGATCGCGGCCGGCCGCGTCATCTACGCGCTCGAGAACCCCGGTCACGAGTTGGACGACGCCACGCGCAAGTACATCCGCGCCCAGCTGCCGGGCGTCTGCGAGGCGCTGCGCTACGACGCTGCGGCGATTCTCTGGATAGCCGATAACGGCCTGGTTTCGGGAGCGGCTGCGGCCAAAGCCGCCACCGCCTGCGCCGAGAAGGGCCTGACCGAGGCGGCGGCGGCGCTCCTGGACGCATCTGCCGCCAGCAAGAAGAAAAGCAAGCTGGAGCTCTAGCCTGGCGCGGGTCGTCGTTTTGGGCGAGGCTTTCCGAAGGGGTTCGCCATCGGGCTGTGTACCGCCCTGGTCTCGCCGCGCCTTTCCGCCAATGTCCCCGGAGCCGCCCCGCGCGACCGCATGGAGTAGTAGGTCGAGCGCGCAACGCCGAGGATCTCGCATTGCGCCGATATCGGGTAGCGGTCGCGCGTCGGCCGCTATCACCGTCGCTTTCGTGCGAATATCGGCGCCGCTTGCTTTAAAACGTCGTCCTCCATGCGCAGCCTGCGGTTCTCGCGCTCCAGCTCGATTACCCGGTTCTGCTCGGGCGTGCGGTTGTCGGCGGCATGCGGCGATTCCGTGGCGTTGATCGACTTGACCAATCTGTCAGCGGCGCTCTTCGACGGGTCGTGCTCGCGCATCACGTCCGCCTTGGGCTTCCCCGCGTTTACGGGCTCGGTTATCTGCCGCTTGAACTCGTCGGTGAAATGCCCGGGGCGCTTCGGGTCCGCTATGGGCTCCTCCTGACTCATCCGGCCCTTACGAAACCGTCCAGCTTAGTATAGCCAATCCATGGACAATGTGCGCGCGGCAGATGCGCGCAGCGTTCAAGACATTCAAGACATTCAAGGCGTTCAAAGCACCGAAAAGCCCACCCAAAGAGAGCGGTTGTTGGAAAAACGGGTGCAAATTCGGGCAAATCGACGATATTCGGTGGTTGAAGGGGCGTCGTTATTTCCAGGTGAAAACCAGCAGGCGCGGAGTTTTTTTCTGCATCGCTCTGACCAGGTGTTATTCGTTAGCTTATATGGGTGGGTGATTTGGGTCGTCGCGAAACGGCCTCGAATTCAAAATCTAACCACCGAATATCGTTGATTTGCCTGAATTCGGGGCCTGTTTTTCAACAAACACTCGGTGAATGCTTCTTCATGGCATGAATTTTCATGGTTGCGCGGTGGATGCTTCTTGGCGACGCGGGTTCTCACGGTTACGAGGCGACCATCTAGGCCGGGTTGCGCAAATTGTTGACAAAAGGTGGGGTAATTTGTCCAATGTCATTAACTTAAGCGGATGGCATGTACGTTTGGCGAACGCTTAACGGACCCGAGGTTTGCCTCGGGCCCGA
>CAKTVK010000030.1 GCA_934623455.1 uncultured Eggerthellaceae bacterium
GCTGAGCGATGCGAATATCGACAACTTCAAGCTTGATGCGAAGGTTTCCTACATCGAAATCCCTGTACAGGTTCAGGTCGAAGGCTTCGCCACCGGTGCTTCTGCGGTTGCTCTGTTTGCCCGTGTTGGCGGCGGTATTTACACCAAGGCCGCAGACGTAGGCGCTGACCTGGTTGGCAAAGTTGAAGCTGGTATTCCTGAAGACGACCCCCGCAACCCTGCTACGATCGCCGACAACGTAGGCGACAACGTAGGCGACGTTGCCGGCATGGGCGCCGACCTGTTCGAGTCCTACACGGGCTCCATCCTGGCTCCCATCATCTTGGCGGCTACGCTGGGTGCTTTGGGCGGCTACTTCGTGGGCGGCGACATGCTGTGGGCAATCCTTGCTCCTATCATGATCAGCTCCTGCGGCATTATCACGTCCATCATCGGTCTGTTCGCCGTTCGTACCAAGGAAGGTGGCGAGCTGCACAAGGCTCTGAACCGTGGTACGTATGTTGCTGCTCTCATTGAGATCTGCATCATCTTCATCGTGTTCTTCATCTGGAACAATCAGTCCACCGAAGCTCAGCCGCTTTACCTGTTCGGCTCTGTTATCTGCGGTCTGGTTGCCGGTCTTGCGATTGGCAAGATTACCGAGTACTTCTGCTCCGACAAGTACAAGCCCGTTCATAAGATCGCTGAGTCCGCTGAAACGGGCGCTGCGACCGTTATCATCGAGGGCCTGGGCACCGGTATGATGTCCACCATCGCCCCCATCGTGTTGCTGGCTTTCGCCATCATCGGTGCTTTCACGTTCGGCAACATGGCATTCCCCAATGCTACGGGTACGGGCATTGCTGTTGGTCTGTACGGCGTTGGCCTGGCTGCTACCGGCATGCTGTCCAACACCGCCATCACCATCGGTGTTGACGCATACGGCCCCGTTGCCGACAATGCGGGCGGCATTGCTGAAATGGCTGGTCTGCCCGAGGAAATCCGCGAGCGTACCGACTCTTTGGACGCTGTTGGCAACACCACCGCTGCTATTGCGAAGGGCTTCGCCATCAGCTCTGCTGGTTTGGCTGCAATCTCCCT
This sequence comes from uncultured Eggerthellaceae bacterium, assembly GCA_934623455.1. Classification (GTDB taxonomy): domain Bacteria; phylum Actinomycetota; class Coriobacteriia; order Coriobacteriales; family Eggerthellaceae; genus CAKUOV01. Next base: position 1,081 of record CAKTVK010000030.1, read on the forward strand.
GTTCGTGTCCTATCAGGCAACCATGAGCCACATGCTCCCTGATTTCAGCCTGACGCTGACGAACCCCATCATTGTTGCCGGTATCTTCATTGGCGCTATGATGCCGTTCATGTTCGCCGCTTTGACCATGGGCGCTGTTTCCCGTGCTGCCCATGCCATGGTCGAGGAAGTTCGTCGCCAGTTCCGCGAGATTCCCGGCATCATGGAGTACGAGAACGAGCCCGAGTACGATAAGTGCGTTGGTATTTCCACCACGTCTGCTCTGCATGAAATGATGCTTCCGGGCATTTTGGCCGTTGTTGTGCCTATCGTTATCGGCTGCTTCAACCCCGAAATGCTGGGTGGATTCCTGGCTGGTGCTGTTGCAACTGGTATGCTTTTGGCTATATTCATGTCCAACGCCGGTGGCGCTTGGGACAATGCCAAGAAGTACATTGAGCAGGGTAACCATGGCGGCAAGGGCTCCGAGGCTCACAAGGCTGCTGTTGTTGGCGATACCGTTGGCGACCCGTTCAAGGATACGTCTGGTCCTTCCATGAACATTCTGATCAACCTGATGACCATCATCGCGTTGACGTTCAGCCCGCTGTTCATTGCGGTTCAGAACTTGCTGTAATTGCGGTTTAGCAATAGAGTGGCATTCAAAAAAATGCGCCGGCTTCGTGCTGGCGCATTTTTTATGCCTTGAGCATGGCCTGTTCGCGCGTGCTTTCGCAACGCGCGAAACGTTGTGGGCGTATCGGTTCAGAGAAACGAGTATACTTACAGGAAAGAAATTCCCCTGAAAGGACAAGGCTATGGCAAGCAAGCTGCATATGGAAAACCTTCCGCGCACATTGGAGCTTATGTATCGCGATGACAAAGCCTCTTTGCGTTTCATTGATCAGCGTCTTTTGCCGGGTGAGCTGAAAGTTTCCGAGACAACGCAGTGGCGCGAAGTCATTGACGCCATCAAGACGCTTGCCGTGCGCGGTGCTCCCGCTATCGGTATCGCCGGAGCCGCCGCAGTGGCCCTTTGGCTTGAAAACGATGCTGTGGTGGTTGATGAAGATGATTTCACGCAGGCGCTCGATATTGTTTCGCGCGAAGTGACCGATGCGCGACCGACTGCGGTAAACCTTGCGTGGGCGGTTGATAAAACAGTTGCGTATATCCATGAGCAGCTTGATGGCGGTGCTCCGCTTGAAGAAATGGGATTGAATGCATGCACGTATGTGCAGCAATTGGCGGCCGATGATGAGCGGATCAATCGTGCCATTGGTGAAAACGGTGTTTCGCTTATCCCCGATAACGCCTGCATTCTTACGCACTGCAATGCAGGAAGTCTTGCCACGGCGTTTTACGGAACGGCGCTTGGCGTTATTTACGCTGCCGCCGAACAGGGCAAGGTGCAAAACGTATTCGCTGATGAAACGCGGCCGGTGGGGCAGGGTGCTCGCTTGACCGTGTGGGAGCTGGCGCAAGCGGGCGTGGATGTTACGTTGAACTGCGATAATATGGCTGCAACGCTTATGGCGCAAGGCAAGATTGACTGTGTGATTGTGGGCGCCGATCGTATTGCGCGCAATGGTGATACGGCAAATAAGATTGGTACGTATGGACTTGCTGTTTTGGCGCAGTATCACAAGATTCCGTTTTATGTTGCGGCTCCTTTATCCACATTTGATTTCTCCCTTGAAACAGGGGCGGAAATTCCTATTGAGGAGCGTGCTGCTGCCGAAGTTCTTCCGCAGCCCATTGAAGGTGTAGAGGTTTATAATCCGGCGTTCGATGTGACACCGGGCGAACTTATTACGGCTTTTATCACAGAGCAGGGTGTTTACCAGGCAAAAGACCTTGCAAAGCTTGCGCGTTCGTAGTCGAAAAGACGCGCTGCCCATAATGAAACGGTACGACTGAAGCGCAATACGTCGTTCAAGGCGCAGCATCACAACAGAAGAAAGGAAGCGGTATCCGTGGAAGTGATAACGGGAGATGCGTATTCGGAACAACGCAGTGGCTTTCTTTCGTCTGAAGCTGTGCCGTTGATGCCGCCGCGTGATTCTGCTCATTCGTTTCACGTTGACTTGCTACGTAATCCTTTCCAGAAAGATCGCGATAAAATCCTGCACTCGAAAAGCTTTCGGCGTCTGTCGCACAAGACGCAAGTGTTCTTGGCGGTTGAAGGCGACCATTTCCGCACGCGCCTTACGCACACGCTTGAAGTTGCGCAGATAGCTCGTACGATTGCCCGTGGATTGGGGCTCAACGAGGATTTGACGGAAGCTATTGCGCTTGGTCACGATTTAGGTCATACGCCGTTTGGTCATGCGGGGGAAGAGGCGCTGCGCCATTGCATTGCTGGCACGTTGCGTATTGATCCCACATCTGACCAGGTAAACGACTTGTATCGCCATAATGAGCAGAGTGTGCGCGTGGTGGAGGTTATTGAGAACGGCGGCAAAGGGTTGTCGCTTACGCCGGAAACGCGCAACGGTATTTTGTGCCACACGGGGGAGCAGTCTGCAAAAACGCTTGAGGGACGCATTGTGGCAACGGCCGATCGCATTGCGTACGTGAATCACGACATTGACGATGCGATTCGCGCGGGATTTCTTTCCGAGAACATGCTTCCGGATTCTACGAAACGCGTTTTGGGTACGAATCACGCTCAACGCATTGAAACGCTCGTAGAGAATATGGTTATCACAAGCGCTCAATCAGGGGATATTAGATTGAGCGAGCCGGTGCTTGCAGCCATGAACGAACTCCGGGCGTTTTTGTTCCGCTGCGTTTATCAATCCGATGCAGTGAACCATGAGGTCGATAAAGCGCGCCGCCTTATGAAGTGCCTCTATGGTTACTATTTGCAGCATCCGCAAGACATTCCTGCAGAGTACCGCGTCATTTCGCAGGGAAACGATATTCGAGCTGTTGTTGACTACCTTTCTGGCATGACCGATCGCTATGCCATTTCCTGCTTCGAAGAGCTCTTCACGCCCCGTTCTTTGGGCTGATGTTAAAAAGTGACGGGGTCTTTTTAACATCTATGATTAATTGAGCTTTGAACTGGACTCCACCGATACGAAATCAGGATGAAGAATTGTGCGAACTTGTGTACAGCCAGGCGCTTCGGCATGCTCTGTCCGTTTGTGTTAAAAACCTACCGCCGCTTTTTGAAGGGTGGAAATAATTCGCAAAGCGTCTATAATGCCAATTCGTGTCTAAATCGGTCTACATAAAACAAGCATTCGAAGCAGCGTTGCCTATCATGTTGGGTTACGTTGCCATTGGCATACCCTGCGGTATTTTGAATGCATCAATCGGTCTGAGCGTTCTGCAAGTTTTCTTGCTTTCGGTACTGTTTTATTCGGGTGCGGGGCAGTTCATGCTTCCGAATATGTACCTTGCCGGTGCGCCGCTCGCGTCTATCATTGCAAGCATCTCCTTGGTGAACTCGCGTCAGATGCTGTACTCGGCATCGTTTGCGCCGTTTTGCGATAAAGAGCGGAAGCGGTTGACGTTTCTGTTCGGCGCAACTGTTACCGACGAATCGTTTGGCGTGAATACCGAAAAATTCGAAGAAGGCAATTGGTCGGTTAAGCATGCGCTTTGGGTGAACATCTTTTCTTGCGCGTCATGGACGGTTTCGAATTCTTTGGGTGTGATCATCGGCGGTTTGATCAATATTCCCCTGGCGGTAGCATCGTTTGCCATGACGTCTATTTTCGTCTGCCTTATGTGTTCTCAGAAAATGTGCATTGAAAATATTGTTGCCATCGTTTTTGCCATAGCCGGCGTGTATGTATGCAAATGCGTTGGTCTTACGGGCCCTGCGATTCTTCTGGGTGCAATCGTTGGTGTTGCTGCGGCGTTTGCTACAAGCATGTTGAAGGAAAAAGCTGCTGGCAGAGTTGCGAAAGATTCGGTTTCGGGTAGTGCGGTAAATACTAAGAACGTTCATGCGCCTTCGAATCAAGATGCGCCCCTGAGCAGCACTCTTTCTGCACCCGTTTGCTCAAGCGAGATGGGTAAATAACATGCAAATGGGTCTTGATGAATTTATCATTGTCTTCGCATGCTGTTTTGTGACCATGCTCATATGTCGTTGTGCACCGTTGATGATGCTAAAGGGCAGAAAGCTTCCTGAGAAAGTCGAGCGTGCGCTGGGCTTCATTCCTCCAGCTGCTTTTGCTGCGTTGGTTGCGAACGATCTTTTGAATCCAGGCATGTTTGATGCGGGCGTGTGGCCTGTGATTGCGCCGATTCTTGCTGCGCTGGTTGTTGTGGTGGTTGCTCGTTTGACGAAATCTCTTTTGTGGTGCGCCCTTACAGGTTGTGCTGCCTATGCATTTCTTCTGTATGCGTTGTAATATAAAAATTTTTGTCTTCAGGATACCCCCATGGGGTATATAATGCTCATTGAAAAATAAACAAAAATCCAGTGATGCTTGTGTTTCAAAGGATGCTGGAATCTTGTGAGCGCGCAGAAGGGAAGAGCCTTATGGAAGAATGCTGCTGTAAAAAGAAGAACACGCCGCGCGATGAGCGGATGATAATCGACATCCAGAAACGTCTCAATCGAGCAATCGGCCAGGTTAACGGCGTAAAAAGCATGATTGACGAGAATCGTTACTGCGGCGATGTGCTGGTGCAACTTGCTGCAGCGGAAAGCGCGCTGCATAAAGTGAGCGAAATTGTGCTGAAAAATCACTTGGAAACATGTGTGGTAGAGCAAATCCAGCAGGGCAACACCGAGATAATCGATGAAGCAATGCAGCTTATCAAGAAGTTTGGGGGCCGCTAGATGAAGTGCACGTTTGATATTACGGGCATGACGTGCTCGGCGTGCCAAGCACGCGTTGAGCAAGCAGCGGCAAGCGTTTCAGGTGTTGAAAGCGCTGTGGTGAATCTGCTCAAAAATACACTCGATATTGAGTGCGAAGACTCCGCCAAAGTAACGGCATCGGTGGTTGCTGCAATCGAAAAAGCGGGCTACGGTGCTTTTCCGCGTTTGGCGCAAGATGGTGCGGCCGCTTCGGGTGCAGGTTCTTCCGCTACGGGCGCAAGCAAACAAAATGTAGCGGCGCAAGAAGCAGCGCGGGTGAGAATGCGCCTTATTGTGAGCTTTTGCTTCACTGTTCCGCTATTCTATTTTAGCATGGGACATATGTTTGGCTGGCCTTTGCCTGCCTGTTTTTTGGGCGATCAGAACTTGATAGTGTTTGCGCTCACGCAATTCTTGTTGCTTCTGCCTGTTATCTTCGTCAATTTCAAGTTTTTCCGCGTTGGCTTCAAAACGCTTGCGCACAAAGCGCCCATCATGGATACGCTTATTGCGCTGGGGTCGGGTGCATCCACGTTGTACGGCATTGCGGCGCTTTATCGTATGGCGGCGGCGCTGGGCGCGGGCGATACAATGGCTGCGCACCACGCATCGATGGATTTGTACTTTGAATCAGCTGCGATGATTCTGACGCTTATCACGCTCGGAAAGTTCTTTGAGGCGCGCGCAAAGGGAAAAACGACCGATGCCATTACATCGCTCATGGATCTTGCGCCTAAAACAGCGCTTCTGATTGCCGATGATGGTACAGAATCGGAGATTCCGGTTGAAAACGTGCAGGTGGGAGACGTGCTTGCGGTAAAGGCGGGCCAAGCAGTGCCCGTTGATGGCGTGGTGGTCTCGGGCAACGGAACAGTAGACGAGAGCGCTATCACAGGCGAAAGCGTGCCGGCTGAGAAGCTGCCTGGTGATACCGTTACCGGCGCCACGGTGAACACGGCAGGGTACTTCACCATGAAGGCGAAACGCGTGGGCGCCGATACCGCGTTGGCGCAAATCATTGCTCTTGTCGATGAAGCGACCAGCACGAAAGCACCTATCCAGCGCATTGCCGATAAGATCAGCGGGGTTTTTGTTCCCATTGTTGTGGCGCTTGCCGTGATTGTTTTGGCGGTGTGGCTGATTATCGGCGGTTCTGCGTCCGAAGCGGTGAATCATGCTATCAGTGTTTTGGTCATCAGTTGCCCGTGCGCCTTGGGTTTGGCTACTCCGACTGCCATTATGGTGGGAACGGGGCGCGGCGCGAAAAACGGCATCTTGATCAAGAGTGCCGAATCGTTGGAAACAGCGCACGATGTTCAGATGGTCATCTTCGATAAAACAGGAACTATCACAACCGGTGTTCCAGAAGTAACCGATGTGCTGTGCGCCGCTGGCGTGGAGCGCGAAGAGCTGCTGCAGCTTGTTGCATCTGTTGAAGCAAAAAGCGAGCATCCCTTAGCGCGAGCGCTTTGCAGCTATGCCGCCGAACAGGGAATATCTGCAATGGCCGTCCAGCAATTCGCTCAGATTCCCGGCGGCGGCTTGCGTGCTCGCTTGGCGGGTGAAGACGTGCTGGCGGGAAACGAACGCTTGATGAACGAGCAAGGCATTGAACTAGGGGCGCTTGCGGATAAGGGAGATACATTGTCCCAGGCGGGAAAGACGCCGCTCTATTTCGCGTATGCGGGTTCGCTTGCCGGTGTTATCGCATTGGCCGATGCCGTGAAGCCGGAAAGTGCTGCAGCCATTGCCGCCTTGAAGCAACAAGGTGTTCGCACTATGATGCTCACGGGAGACAACGTTGCCACGGCAAACGCTATCGCGCAACTCGTGGGCGTGGATAATGTGGTGGCTGGTGTATTGCCACAGGAAAAAGAAGCGTATGTTCGCCGCGCCGGCGAGCAAGGGAAAGTTGCCATGGTGGGCGATGGCGTGAACGATGCCCCCGCTCTTGCTCGCGCCGATGTGGGTATCGCCATTGGCGCAGGAACCGATATTGCCATTGAAAGCGCTGATATCGTGCTTATGAACAGCAGTTTGACCGATGTAGTCAACGCGTTCGACTTGAGTTGCGCCACCTTGCGCAACATCAAGCAGAACTTGTTCTGGGCGCTTTTCTATAATGTGATTTGTATTCCCGTTGCTGCAGGTGTGCTTGTGCCGCTGGGGATTACGCTTAATCCCATGATTGCCGCTGCGGCCATGAGCTGCTCGAGCATCTGCGTGGTAAGCAATGCGCTGCGCCTGCGTAACTGGAAACCATCGAAATCGCATAAATAAAAGCCATGGGAATAAACGAAAGAGAAAGGAAACAATATGGCTCTGTTTAAAGAATCGAATACAACGGTGCTTCATGTTGGCGGCATGCACTGTCCGAAATGCGTTGCACGTGTGAAAGATGCGCTTGAAGCGGTTGATGGTGTGACATCGGCCGATGTGAACCTTGAAGAAGAACGTGCAACGGTTGAGGGCTGCGCGAATGCCGATCAGCTTATCGCTGCTGTCCAGGCGATTGATTTTACTGCTGAGCTTGCATAGCGCTTGGCCGCGTGTGGTTTGCAGGCGTGCTTCTTCCAAATGCATATGCACGCGGAAGAGGTAATTCTTTTGCCAAACGCGTCCCTGCGTGCCTTCCGCATCCGCAAACTTTTCGCAGATTGCGCTTGCTTGCGTAACAGGGGCGAGAATACGCGTATAATGGAGCAAGCCCTTTAAAAGCGGTACCGAGAGACCGACAAGGCTCATACTACCATTGTGTTTATAAGGGTCTTCGCGCAAAAAGCGCGGGGACCCTTTTTCGTAAACGGAAAGGAGCGTGGTATGGAAAACGGAGACGTGAAAAGCGTATGCATGGATGCCGATGACGTTGAACGCGCCCTCACGCGGATCGCCCATCAGATTTTGGAGGCGAACAAAGGCTGCAAGGACTTGGCTCTGGTGGGCATTGTGACGCGCGGTGATGTACTGGCGCGTCGCTTGGCGGAAAAGATTCACCAGATAGAAGGGGTGGAAGTTCCTTTGGGAGCGCTTGACATCAGCTTCTATCGCGATGATTTCAGCATCTATATTGCGCCGCAGGTTCTGGGCAGCAACATTCCGTTTGAGCTCGATGGCAAAAAAGTCGTGCTGGTGGATGACGTGCTTTTCACCGGTCGCACCATCCGCGCCGCGCTTGATGCTCTGATGGATTTTGGACGCCCCGCCGCTGTTCAGCTGGCTGTTTTGGTGGATAGGGGGCATCGCGAGCTTCCCATTCGCGCCGATTACGTGGGTAAGAACGTTCCTTCCGCGCGCTCCGAGAACGTGCGCCTTTACCTGGAAGAGACCGATGGTCGCACTTGTGTTGAGATTTCTGACCTTGACCAGGGGCAACGTGCTCATAGTCATCCCGTTTCGGCGGAAAAGGGGGCCGAATAATCATGGCATTCAACCACAAGAATCTCATTGATATCACGGAGTATTCCGCCGAGGATATTATGACCATCCTGCGTACGGCGCAAAGCTTCAAAGCGGTCAACGAGCGCCGCGTGAAGAAGGTACCCACGCTCAAGGGTTATACGGTCGTGAATATGTTCAACGAGCCGTCTACGCGTACCAGAAGTTCGTTCGAGCTGGCTGAAAAGCGTCTGAGCTGCGACACCATGGCATTTGGTGGCACGTCTACGTCCACGGTAAAAGGCGAAAGCTTGGTGGATACCGTGAAAACGCTGTGCTCCTATAAGATTGACTGCATTGTCGTGCGTGATAAACACGCTGGTGCGCCGTATAAGATTGCGCAAACATCGGGTCTTCCCGTTATTGACGCGGGCGATGGCAAGCATCAGCACCCCACGCAAGCGCTGCTTGACCTGTACTCCATTTGGGAGCGAAAAGGGTCATTCGAAGGCTTGCACGTAGGTATTGTGGGCGATATCAACCATTCGCGCGTGTGCGGATCGCTCATTCCTGCGCTGAAAATCATGGGAGCCACCGTTACGGTTATTGCTCCTGCAACGCTTTTGCCCGCGCGTCCTGAAATCCTCGGCGTCGACCACGTAACGGCGAATATCGAGGAAGCATTGCCCGAGCTTGATGTGGTGTATATGCTGCGCATTCAGATGGAACGCATTGAAGACGCACCGTTTCCCAGCTTGCGCGAATACAGCTTGCTCTATGGCTTGAACAAAGAACGCGAACGCTTCATGAAGAAGGATGCTATCATCTGCCACCCCGGTCCTATCAATCGCGGCATTGAGCTTGACAGCTACATGGCCGACCATCCTGAGCGTTCGGTTATTCTTGATCAGGTATATGCTGGCATTTTAACGCGCATGGCGGTTTTATATTTGCTGTTGGGAGGCAACGATGGCTCTGATTCTTAAAGGCGTGCGGGCGGTTGACCCGCAAGTAGACCTTGATAGCGTTTGCGATGTGCTCATCGAAGACGGAAAGATTGCCCAGATTGGTGAAAACCTTTCCGTGCAGGGCGCCGAAGTGCGCGACATGACGGGGAAGGTTCTGGTTCCGGGCTTGGTAGATATCCATGTGCATCTGCGCGAACCGGGCTACGAGTTCAAAGAGGACATCCATTCCGGTACGCGTGCCGCGGCGCACGGCGGGTTTACGGCAGTCTGTGCCATGCCGAACACGCTTCCGGTAACCGATACGGCTTTGGCGGTGGAGTACACAAAGGCGCGCGCGAAGGAAGTAGGCGCTTGCCGCGTGTATATTTCCGGTGCATGCACGAAGGGCCTCAAGGGCGAAAGCTTGGCGGAAATGGGCGATATGGCTGCTCATGGCGCCGTTGCGTTCACCGATGACGGCCGTGGCGTTCAAGGTGCCGGCATGATGCGCCGTGTTATGGATTACGCTGCGCAGTTCAACCGCGTTGTCATGAGCCACTGCCAAGATGAAGACCTGGTAGGAACGGGGCAAGTGAATGAAGGCGTTGTTTCTACGCGTTTGGGCGTTGCCGGCTGGCCCGCAGAAGGCGAAGAGCTGCAGATCCAGCGCGACATTGCGCTGAGCCGTTTGACGGGCTGCCCGCTTCATATTCAGCATATTTCAACGGAGCGCGGTTTGAATGCAGTTCGTGCTGCGAAAGCGGAAGGCTTGAAGGTAACATGCGAAGCAACGCCGCATCATTTGTTCCTTAACGAAGACATGATTGGCGTTGATTACAATACGAACTTCAAGGTCAATCCGCCGCTGCGCACGAAAAACGACTGTAAAGCGCTTATTGAGGGCGTGGTTGATGGTTCCGTTGACGTTATTGTTACCGATCATGCGCCTCATGCTGCCTACGAAAAGGATCGCGAGTTCGAGCTGGCGCCGTTTGGCATGACGGGCGTTGAAACATCGGTTGGTCTTATCCTGACGAATCTGGTAAATCCCGGCGTCATTACCTGGCAGCGTATGGTTGAGCTCATGGCTGTCAAGCCGCGCGAGATTCTGCGCGTAGAGCCGGTTACGTTGGCAGTCGGAAGCGTTGCCGATGTGACGATTATCGATCCGAATTTGGCATGGACGGTTACCGAGCAGGACTTCCAGTCCAAGGCAACGAACAGCGCGTTTATCGGGGCAAATTTGATCGGACGTGCAACGGATGTGTATGTTGGCGGTCAGCCCACGATGATTGATTGCACGGTGGTTGCATAACACGAGCCGGATGCCGCGCTGCAAGGAGAAGGCGGCGCGCTGTTTCTGCACGGTGCTTATCCGCTGCTGAGCAGCACGAAAAGGAGGAATACATGACTCTGATAGATGAGAAGGCGATAGTCCTTCGAAACGACAACGTAGGGCCACGCCTCTACCTCATGGAGCTGGAAAGCCCCCAAGTGGCTCCGCTTGTATTGCCGGGGCAGTTTGTGCATATGAAGCTCAATGGCTTCGGCGAACATATTTTGCGTCGTCCTTTCTCTATTCTTGATACCGACCCCGAAGCGGGCCGCATGACCATCTTGTACCAGGTGGTAGGCGAAGGAACGCAATTCATGACTTCGGCTGCTCCGGGTCATGAGTTCGATGTCATTGGCTCTATCGGCCGTGGCTGGGATGTTCCCGAAGCGGGTAAACGCGTTTTGATTGTAGGTGGCGGTGTGGGCGCAGCTCCGCTGTTTATGTTATCCAAGCAGGCGAAAGCCGCAGGTGCTACGGTGGATGTTGTCATTGGCGCCGCCACGAAAGACGCGCTGGTCACGTATGATTTGTACAAGCAGGTTCACGGCGACGCGTTGCGCTGCGCAACCGACGATGGCACATTTGGTTGTGCTGGCTTCTGCACGGGTCCCGCGGAGGAGCTGCTTGCTAAAAATGCGTACGACATGGTGTATGTCTGCGGACCGGAGCCGCTTATGCGCATCATTGCGCAAACGGCAGCGCGTGCGGGCGTTGCGTGCCAGGTGTCTATGGAGAAGCGCATGGCGTGCGGCGTAGGCGCTTGCCTGTCGTGCATCGTGGAGACGGTTGATGGCCGCAAGCGCGCCTGCGTTGACGGTCCGATTTTCGAAGCAGAGAAGGTGGTGTGGTAATGGCAGTGAATACCCAGGTCAACCTTGGTGGCCTTATCATGCGCAACCCTGTGACGGTTGCGTCGGGCACGTTTGCTGCGGGACGCGAATACGCCGACTTCGTGGATCTTTCGCGCTTGGGCGCTGTTACCACTAAGGGCGTTTCCTTGAACGGTTGGGCGGGAAACGATGCCGTGCGTATTGCGGAAACCCCGAGCGGTATGCTGAATTCCATTGGCTTGCAGAACCCCGGTGTCAACCATTTGATCGAAGGCGATATTGCCTGGTTAGCAACGCAAGACGTTCCCTGCATTGTGAATGTGTCGGGTCACTCCATAGGTGAATACCAAGCCGTTGTGGAGCGTCTGGAAGATTGCCCCCACGTACATGCCTACGAGATCAACATCAGCTGCCCGAATGTTGATGCGGGTGGCATGACATTCGGTTGCGTGCCGGAGAAAGCCTCCGAAGTGATTCGTGCCTGCCGTAACGCCACGAAGCGTCCCATGATCGTGAAACTTACGCCGAACGTTACCGATATCACCGAGATTGCAAAAGTTGCGCAAGAAGAAGGCGCTGACGCGATCTCCCTGATCAATACCCTGCTGGGCATGGCGATTGACGCGAAACGCCGCAAGCCTGTTTTGGCTCGTGTGGTGGGCGGTCTTTCCGGTCCCGCGGTCAAGCCCGTTGCGTTGCGCATGGTGTGGCAGTGCCATCAGGCGGTTGACGTACCCATTTTGGGCATGGGCGGCGTGACAACGGGCATCGATGCCATTGAATTCATGCTTGCGGGCGCAACTGCCGTTGCGGTGGGCACGGCGAATTTCATGAATCCGCATGCTACTATCGATGTTGTTGAGGGCATTGAGGCGTACTGCGAAGAGCAGGGCGTTTCCGATGTGAACGAGCTCATTGGCGCTCTTGAGTGTTAGAAAGGTGCATCTTATGCAAAACCACAAGGAACTTGAGCCGGCCGATCGCGTGATTATCGCGCTTGACATGGAGGCGCAAGAAGCGCTCGATTTGGCGGAAAAGCTTCAGGGCGAAGCCCGTTGGGTGAAGATCGGCATGACGCTCTTCTACAAGCAAGGCCCTGCATTTGTGCAGAAATTCAAGGACATGGGCTACAAGGTGTTCATCGACTTGAAGCTCTATGATATTCCGCATCAGGTGCAAGGAGCTATTGGCTCGCTTGTATCCATTGGCGCCGATATGCTTACCATGCATGCTTCGGGTGGCATTGAGATGATGAGTGCCGCCCAGAAGGCGGTAGAGCAAGCGGCGGGTAAGGGCGATGTGCCCATCACGTTGGGTGTTACCGTGCTGACCAGCATGGATGACGCAACGTTGGCTGAGATTGGCGTTAATCGCGCCGCTGCCGACCAGGTGAATCTGCTTGCGGCTCTCACAAAAACCGCCGGTGTCTCTGGCGTTGTTTCTTCCCCTTGGGAAGCAGAGCAACTTCGTGCCTTGCTGGGAGATACTGCTGCTATTGTAACGCCGGGCATTCGTCCTGCTGGTGCGGATGCGGGAGATCAAAAGCGCATCGCGACCCCTTCCTTTGCCGTTGAGCATGGCGCATCGCATCTTGTCATTGGTCGCCCCATCACGAAAGCGGCCGATCCCGTGGAGGCATTTCGCAGCATAATTCGCGAACTTGAAGGTATCACCGCGTAATTTTTTTGTCCGATTCTTGTTCATCCCATTATTTTTTATTGTATGAGCTGGGTATTTCGTGTAATATCTAGATTTGCATTCTTGAGGCGGCATCACAGAACGTCTCGCAGAAGTAATAGGCGGGTTGAATTTTGCCCGTGAGATAATTTGAAAAAGGAGATTAGAATGGCAATTCCTCAGTTGACTCCCGAAGAGCGCGCGCAGGCATTGGAAAAGGCTAAGCAGGCTCGCGCAAAGCGTGCAGAAATTCGTGAGCAGCTTAAGTCGGGCGCTCTTACTCTTGCGGAAGTCATCGCCATGAAAGATGATGAAATCGTTGGTCGTATGAAGGTTTCCACTCTTATCGAGACCCTTCCTGGCTATGGCAAGGCCAAGGCCGAGAAGATCATGACCGAACTCAACATTGCCGATAGCCGCCGTCTTCGCGGTTTAGGTGAGCGCCAGCAGGCTGCGCTTCTGGAGCGTTTGGGCTAATCGTGCCTTCTAAGCTTTATGTAATTTCAGGGCCATCGGGTGCCGGTAAAGGCACCTTGGTGGCTCGTCTTGCGCAGGAACTTCCCTCTATTTGGGTTTCGGTTTCCGCGACTACGCGTGCGCCCCGCGAAGGCGAAATTCCTGGTGTTTCGTATGTTTTCATGACGAAAGAGCAGTTTGAACAGGGAATTTCGGAAGATGGCTTCTTGGAGTGGGCTCGGTATAACGATAATTACTACGGCACACCTCTTGCACCTATCAAAGAGCACCTTGCCGCGGGAAACTCGGTTATCTTGGAGATTGAAGTTCAGGGCGCCTTTCAAGTGAAGCAACTTTTCCCCGATGCGTGCTTAGTCTTTATCGAGCCGCCGAGTATGGAAGAGTTGCGTCGTCGCCTTTCTGGTCGCGGTACTGAATCTGCTGAGGTAATTGAAGCGCGTATGAATACGGCGGAAAAAGAGATGGAACGTCGCTTCGAATACGATGTTCGTCTAGTCAACGATGACTTGGACGAAGCAACAAAAAAGCTTGTTGCTATCGTTCGGGATTAATGTATATGATTTTGGAGCAAATGTTATGAGCTTGATTGAACCTAAAATCGATGAGCTTTTGGAACGCGCGGATAACGATCGTTTTCTGCTGTGCACCGTTGCTGCGAAGCGTGCGCGCGACATCAACGATATGATGCGCGGTCAGCGCGATCGCGCCGCCGCTCAGTCTTTGTCGGTGCAGGTCGCTCGCGCTGCCGACAAGAAACCGCTTTCTTTGGCGTTCGCTGAAATTGCCGACGGCGATGTTTCTTACGACCCCGCCACTATCGACTTGAAGGCGAATTAAGCGTTATAGTAAGGATAAGGATGGCTGATTTTCAACGAATCTGTCTGGTCCACTATCACGAAATAGGCCTCAAAGGCAAAAATCGTGCATCTTTTGAGATGCGATTGCTGAAAAACATTGAATCGTTGCTGCGGAATTATCCCGTGGTGACGATTCAGCGCATTTCTGGGCGTCTTTGTGTCTTTCTTCGCGAAGGGACCGATTTGGATCTGCACACGCGTGTCGCGCACTTTATTGCGACTGTTCCTGGCGTGGCGCGTGTTTCTTTTGGCTTTAAGTGTCCTCGAAGCATCGAGGATATGACTGCGGCGGGCATTGCCGCTATGAGCGAGTCGAATAATTTTGCCAGCTTCAAAGTGGCTGCACGCCGCAATCACACCGATTTTCCGGTGAACTCTATGGAAATGAACCGCATTATCGGTGGTGCTTTGAGTGACGCGTTCCCGCAGGTTAAAGTTCAAATGGTAGAGCCCGATCTAACGGTTGGCGTCGAGGTTGTGCAAGCTTCTTCGTATGTGTATGCGCACAGTATTCGCGGTATTGGCGGTTTGCCCGTTGGCAGCTCAGGGCGCGTGATGTGCCTGATGTCATCGGGAATCGATTCGCCGGTTGCACTCTGGCGCATGGCGCGCCGCGGTGCTGTTTGCATGGGCATTCATTTTTCGGGACGCCCGCAGACATCGGATACCAGTGAATACCTGGTGGACGATATCGCACACGTTCTTGAGAAAACGGGCTGCATTGCGCGTGTTTACGTGGTGCCGTTCGGTGATTACCAACGCGAGATTTCGCTTAAGGTGCCGCCGCGCTTACGTATTATCATGTATCGTCGCCTTATGTTCAAAATCGCTGAACAGCTTGCGCGTAAAGTGCATGCTGGTGCGCTGGTAACGGGCGAGAGCTTGGGACAAGTTGCGTCTCAGACGCTTGAGAATATTCGTGCGACCGATGCTGCTGTTGAGATGCCGGTGTTCAGGCCGCTTATCGGCACCGATAAGATTGAGATTATCGATGAGGCGCAAAAACTCGGTACGTTCGAGATCTCGTCACAGGATGCACCGGATTGCTGCACGCTCTTTATGCCGCGCAGCCCCGAGACGCATGCGAAACTTGAGGACGTTTTAGAGGCTGAAGCGCTGTTACCGCTTGATGAGTGGATTCCTGAAATTATGAGTAAAATCGAACGTCATGATTACGATTGCCCCGCGTGCAAGTAGTTTCGAGCGTTTGTCAACTTTTTGATAGCGAAAAAGCCTGATTGGATAGCATTTTGATGGCGTTTCGGGCTGTTTTGATGGTTTTTTGTCAATATGCCGCTCTATCCTTTCCCCGTCATGAAGGAAAGGGGAGCGGCATATGTTTTCTCTGTTTAAAAGATTCCGAGCGAAGTTAGTTCGCTTCGGTCGTAAAAATGAACCTCGAATAAAAGTTGTCGCAGGCATTTTGGCTGTATTGGCGCTCTTTGCATTTGGCTTCTTCGGTACGGCAAATGCTCAAAATAGCGTGCTTGTCAAAGCGAATGGTACCGTTGAGGGCGTGGCGGTTTCATCTGGTGTTTCTGCGTCCAACAATGTAGATGGTACTGACTCGAATCAGGGTAAAGATGCAGATGAGAAAGATGAAAAGCAGCTCTGCGTGTACATCTGCGGCCAAGTAGCGGCACCGGGCGTGTATTATGTGGGGCAAGGTGCCCGCGTGTGCGATGTTGTTGAGTGCGCCCAAGGTTTTCTTGAAAACGCATCGCTTGAATCGCTTAATCTTGCGCGCCCCGTAAGTGACGGAGAGCAGATAATCGTCCGGGCGATGGATGAGGTATCCTCTGATTCGACAGATAGCAGCAATGTCTCCTCGCAGCTTGTTAACATCAATACGGCAAGTGCTACTCAACTTGAGCAAATACCGGGAATCGGCGCCGCATTCGCTCAGCGCATTATCAGCTATCGTGATAAACAGGGATCATTCAAGACGGTTGATGAGTTGAAAAACGTATCAGGCATTGGCGATAAAAAACTGGAATCGATTCGTGCCTACGTTTGCGTGTAGCACATTATGCTCGAAATCAATCAGGGGTTTTGCGTTGACCCCGTAGCGAAACGCATGCGCCTTTCACCTGTTTTGCTGCTGGCACTTGTGTTTTGGACAAGTTGCGCTGTGTCTTTTGAGACAGCGCGCGGCATGGAGGCAGCACAGCTGTTTCTGCTTGGCTCTTACGGCGCTGCTTTGGCGTTTTGCGCCGCCTTTTACGCAATAAAGATTAGCGTTGCGAATGCCAAGTTTTTCGTTTTCGCCGTTTCAATGTTGCTTGCTGGCGTTACCTGCTCTTTTGCGGGCGCAATTGGCATCGAGCATGCTTGCGAACAATTTGGGGTGAGTGGTAAAAGCGAATCGGCTCAACAAGAGCTCTCGTTCTTCGTCTTGAACGACGCCCAAGAAAGTTCCTACGGTGTTTCTGCCGAATGCTTAACGAAAACCCCCGATGGAAGCGTCGCTAAGGTGCGCCTTTATGCGAAAAAGGGAAATCAGTTTTTCTATGGCCAATGCGTGACTGCGCAAGTTGCTGTTTCGTTGCCAAAAGAATCCCAGGAATCTGCGTACTGGTCAAAAGGAATTGCCGCAAAAGCAGACGTAAAAAGCGTGGGTGACGTTTCATGGGTAACGCCTTTCGCGGAAAAGCGTGCATTATTTATTCAAAATGTGAGCGAAAGACTCGGGGAGTCTTCGCAGACCGGCTTACTGTTGGCGCTTGCTTGCGGGTATCGCGGGCTTTTGCAAGAGGGATCGCTCTATCGCGATTTTCAAGTAGCGGGTTTAGCTCATATTGTTGCCGTAAGCGGTGCTCATTTGAGCTTGGCCATAGCGTTTGTGACCGTTTTGTTTTCGCGTTTACACGTAAAGCGAAGGTATCAAGCGCTGTTGTCGGTGCTGCTTGTTGTGCTGTTTCTTTTCGTGTGTGCGTTTCCCATTTCGGCGTTTCGTGCCGCCTTTATGTCTCTTTTGGCGTGCCTGTCATTTTTCGCGCGAAGAAGAGCCGCCTCGCAAAATGCTTTAGCGCTCTGCATCTTCACGTGCCTTTTAGCTGATCCTGCAATTTCCGTTTCCGCTTCGTTTGCGTTATCGGCACTTTCCACGCTGGGTATCATTGTGTTCGTACCGTTTTTCACCAGGTCATTGGGTAGAACAAAGCAGAGAACCTTTTCATCGAAAGCAGAAGCGTTCGTCAAAGAAAGCGTTTCCCTTACGCTTTCGGCAAGCATCGCAACGCTTCCTTTGTCTGCCGCGCTTTTTGCACAGGTTTCACTTATCGCTCCGCTTTCAAACGTTTTGCTCGGCTTGCTTTTCACGCCGCTTTGTATCAGCGCGCTGTCATGTCAAGTCCTCTTTCTGGCATTCGGCTTTTTGCCGGGTGTGATTCTTGCGGTTTGCCAGGGGTTATGCAGGGTTTTCTCTTCATTGGTGAGCATTCTTGCAGCATTTCCTTATGCGGCGATTCCCGCTGAATTGCCAATTGCGTTCGCTCTTGTCTTAAGCGCTTTGCTGTTTATCGGCATTATTTCCTTGCAACGAGGAGCACTTGCGCACGTGATTTCAAATCTCCAAGGTGCTCAGAAAACAAGCCCGCAACGAAAGCTGCTTTTCTGCGGCGCGTTTGCGGCGATTGTTTTGACTGCGATTGTTGTTTCAGCGGGAAGAAGTGGTGAAATTTATTTAGCTGCGCTCGACGTGGGTCAAGGGGATGCGTTATTGCTCCGTGACGGAAAAACGGCGATGCTTGTTGATACGGGCAATCAGGATACACAGCTCAAACGAGAGCTCGCGAAGAAAGGCATTCGGCGGCTTGATGCGGTGTTTATCACGCATCCCGATAATGATCACTGCGGTTCTCTCCCGGCGCTTTTGAGTGTGGTGCAAGTGGAAAAAGGATGCGTGCCCGCACCGATGATTACATGCGCTTGTGAGAAATGCGCGGGTGTTCGGGATGTTTTTCGTGCTGCCAGCGTGCCCTTGGTTGGAATGGAGGTGGGTGATTCAATCTGCGCAAATCACGTTTCGGTGACGATGGTTTGGCCGTATGTTTACGCTCAGGAAGGAGGAAACCAGGACAGTCTTTGCTTGAGCGTGACAGTTGATATGGATGGTGATAGCGCGATTGATTATACGGCGCTTCTCGTGGGTGATGCTGAACGTGAAACGCTTGAGTGCATGATAGAGCAGAGGCTTATTGGCAAGGCGGACGTTTTCAAAGTAGGTCATCATGGTTCTGCGGTATCTTGCGACCAAGATGTTCTTGACGTAATCTCGCCGCGCATTGCCCTATTAAGCGTTGGCGCGTATAACCGCTACGGCCATCCTAATACAGAGGTTCTCTCGCTGCTTGAAGCGAATCAAGTCGTGTCGGCAAGAACCGATGAGCAAGGAACAATTACCTGTTTCTTTGAGAAAGAAGGCATACGGGTGACAACAAGCGGATAAAATAGCAGCATGGCAAAAGAAACAAACATATTACCGATTCATCTTGCGGTAGGAGATGACGACCTTAAGCGCGCAGAAGTGCTCGACCGCTTGAAGGCGCGCATGGAACGCGAAGACGACCTGTCCTTCGACTGCGATGATTTCGATGGCGAAACGTGCACTGGTGCAGATATCGTTGCGGCATGTGAGACGATTCCCTTCATGGCGGCTCGCCGTCTTGTTCTGGTGCGCAACGGGCATAAGTTAAGAAAAGCCGATCAAGACGCCCTGACCGATTATGCAAAATCACCCAGCGAGACAACGGTTTTGGCGCTCTCGTTTGAGAAACTTGCGAAAAATACGAAACTCTATAAGGCGATTTCCGCTTTGGGAAAAACAGCTATTATCGATTGCACGCTGTCAAAAGGGCGCGAGTTGCAGCGGAAAGTTGCCGCTATGGCTACTGCGCACGGTGCGGTTATGGATGATGCTGCCGCTGCGCTCCTTATTGAGTATGTGGGTACCGATACCATTTTTCTTGACAACGAAGTTGAAAAGATTGCTCTTATTTGTGCTGATAAACAGCGTATTACCGCAGCCGATGTCAAAGAATATGCGGAAGCAACCGCCGATGCGAAACCTTGGAAATTTCTTGAGCCTTTTTCCGATCGCAATTTGGTTGCTTCGCTGCAATGGCTTGATTCCGCGCGTGGTGTTTCGCCTCATGCGCTTGTGCCGCAATGCGCACAGCGTCTCCGTGAGCTTATGTGCGTGAAGTCCATTGAAGCACGTGGCGCTGGTCAAGCAGCTCTTCTTTCCGAATTGGGGTATTCGTCTGCGGAATCGTGGAAGATCAAGAATCATACTCGCTATGCACGAAGGTTTTCTTCAGACGAATTAAGAAGCGCGCTTATTGCCTTGCGCGATACGGAGCAAGCTATGAAATCGGGCGCACAGCCTGATGAAGCATTTCGT
>CAKTVK010000031.1 GCA_934623455.1 uncultured Eggerthellaceae bacterium
AGTTGGAACAAACCTCCGTCCCCTGCTTCCCCTGTTTCATAAGAACAGCGCGGCGAAGCACATCCGCCGGCAAGGGCGCTATCCCGCCAGCCGCCACCTTCGCAACCCTTTCTTCTCCTGACGAACATCGAGTTGCAGGTCATCTTGTCGGAAATCGGGCGCAGATACGCAAAATATTCCTGTTCGGGGTAGGTCGAGGACGCAAACGACGCGCTGCACCAGCCGCTCCACCGCTTTTGATCCGCATAAACCCCGCAAAACCCCAGGTCGCAGATTTCAGCCCAAAGCAAAGACGGCATCGCGCGCCACCAAACCTACCCCGAACCGTAATATTTTGCACATTGGGGCGATTTTTTCGACAAGATGAACTTGACGGCGGCGGATACCGAAGGGGAAAACGAAGTGATTCCCTCAGCACACAAATAATACTGCGACCACCTTGTTCCATTAGGCATTATGCCCTTGAACTCGTGTGAGGTGCTAAAAGCACCGTTACGGGGACATAAGAAAAGGGACTCGCTCCCAAACGGAAGCGAGTCCCTTATATGCAGTTTTATACGATAGCGCAGAAGATGCGCCCAGCCCATTCGGCATATCGGGCGAGATGTTTCGCCCGTTGCGAGACCGAATACGCCTTCGCGCGATGAGGTCGAGCAAAAGGGCGAAACAGCCGCCCTAGATGCCGAATTTATTCGTCTTCCTCCAGGGCTTCGGCAATCTCATCCGTCATTTCCATGGTGTGGTATACGTTCTGCAGGTCCTCGAGCTCTTCAAGCTTGTCGAACAAGCGCATAACCTTCTTTGCATCAACAACAGAAACAGCGGTCGTGGTCTGGGGAACCATGATAAGCTCGGCACCCTTGGTCTCAATGCCCTGCTCTTCCAGCGCGTTCTTCACAGCCATCAGGTCGGAAGGAGCAGTGGTCACGATCCACTGATCGTCGTTGCCTTCGTATTCGTCTCCGCCGGCTTCCATAACGGCCATCATGAATTCGTCCTCGTCAACAGCATTGGGACGATCTGCCACTTTCTTGCCGTCGCCTTCGATGACCTTTTCCACCATAATCTGACCTTTGCGCTCAAACATGTAGGAAACGGAGCCGGAAGTGCCCAGCGAGCCGCCTGCATGAGAGAATGCGGAACGAACGTCGGCAGCCGTACGGTTGCGATTGTCGGTCAGCGCCTCGCACAGGAACGCAACGCCAGCCGGACCGTAGCCTTCGTACACGACGGTTTCGTAATTGGCGGCGTCTTTGCCAGCGCCAAAAGCCTTGTCGATTGCGGTCTTAATCTTGTCCTTCGGCAGCGAGTTGGCCTTCGCCTTTTCAACAGCGGCCGCCAGAGAAGCGTTGTTTTCGGGATTGGGGTCGCCGCCTTCACGAGCAGCAACGGTAATGTTACGAGAGAGCTTGGAGAACAGCGCAGAGCGCTTTGCGTCCTGAGCAAACTTGCGGTGCTTCGTGGTGGCCCACTTAGAATGTCCTGACATATATAAAACCTTTCCGATAAGTTAAAGTCCAACCAAGTATTTTATCACAGGCGTCAAGAGAGAAAAGAAAAAACAAGCAGACGAAGGCAACCAACACGAAATCGTCGCTTTATATGCGTTAATGCGTAGCGGAAAGAGTTTCAAAGGCATTTGCCAACAACATTGAAGCATGTTGTCGAAAAAACGGGCGTGAATTCGAAGTTGAAGCAGGTTGGAAGTAGGTCGGAACGTTGTTGTTGGCCTGGCAATTCAATTAAGTTTTATTGAGTATAATTATGAACTGGCATTTTACTGAAAGCCCTTTTCGTCCTACGGTGTATGCGCGAAAAAATACCGCGAATCGCGACCCTAACCTACTTCCAACCTATCACAACTTCGAATTAGGGAGCCATTTTTCAACAACATGAATTCCGCAGAGCAGCAAACCGCCAAAAAGTCAGAAATGTTGACAAAAGGTGGGGTAATTTGACAACAATTTAGCGCCGCATGTCGCCCATGGGAAGACAGCGAGCGCGGGATCGGCGGAACAGATAGGCGCGGCGGAGGGCCAAGCGTATGTCCATACGCGTAGAGCCCGACGAGCGAAGCGTCAAGCGCCTAGGTGCCCGTCCAGCTCGCGCGCAGCGGCAGCAAAAAAGGCCGTTCGTCAGAACGGCCTTTTTAAAATAAAACAGGTCCATTGCTGAACCTGTAAGATTTCTATGGTGGAGTGTACGGGGTTCGAACCCGTGACCTCATGGCTGCCAGCCATGCGCTCTACCAGCTGAGCTAACACCCCAAAAAATTGGGCAAGAAGTATTGTATACATTTACAACGCAGGGTCAAGCTTTTTCTTGAAAAAATTCTACCGCATTACCTCAGCACGAAACCTGAGTTAATTCGCAAGTTCATCCGAACACTTGCGTTTTATTCTCGAACTGACCCGAACGCGTTCGGATGAGTCCGAGAATTCCTTTCTGCAGGCGAGGGCGAAGGGCCCTCCCGGAAGAAAGGAGAACGGCATGGGGGAAAGGGCGTCCAAGCCATACCGCAGGCTGGACAGATCGGAGCGCGCCGCGATCGAGAGGGGCCTGGACAAGCGCAAGTCGTGCAGGCAGATGGCCAGGGAGCTCGGCCGCTCGCCGTCGACGGTCGCCGACGAGGTGGCGCGCAACCGCACGGTGTGCCGCGGGCCGAACAAGGGGGGACGCGCCGGCACGGCCCCCGGGGACGCGTGCCCGAGGCTGATGTCGTGGCCGCGCTGCTGCAACGGGTGCAAGCTGCGGCGGTACCGCTGCTCCAGGCGCTGGAGGTGCGAGTACTCGGCGGCCAGGGCGCAGGCGCTGGCCGACGCCGAGCTGCGCGAGTCCCGGACGGGCGTGGACCGCGGCGAGGCGGAGTTCGAGCATATCATGGGGATCATCAGGGACGACGTCGCGCGCGGGCTGTCTCCCCAGCAGATAGCGCTGTCCAGGGCCGGGCAGGTCAAGGCGTCGCCCGCCACCATATACAGGTGGATATCGCGCGGCTACGCCGGCATGAGCGACCTCGACCTGCGCCGCAAATGCGGCTACAAGCCGCGCTCGCGCACGGCGCCGCCCAGGCAGACGGCCCACGGCGGGGCGCGCTCGTTCTCCGCGTTCATGGAGCTGCCGGAGGAGCGGCGGGCCGCCGCCTGCGAGATGGACACGGTGGTCGGGCTCAAGTCCGACCGGCAGTGCCTGCCCGCGCTGTACCTGAGGCCGTTCAGGTTCCAGCTCGCGCTGCTCATGCCGGACAAGACCGCGGCGGCGGCGGAATCGGCGCTTGATATGCTCGAGAACGCCGCGCCGGAGGCCTTCGCCCGCCTGTTCTCCCTGCTCCTGACGGACAACGGCCCCGAGTTCTCCGACTGCGCGGCCATCGAGCGCTCCGCGCTCGACCCGGCGGCCGGGCGCTGCTCGGTCTACTACTGCGACGTCCGCCAATCCCAGCAGAAGGGCGGCTGCGAGCGCAACCACGTCGAGCTGCGCAAGCTGCTGCCCAAGGGGCGGGGCGTCAGCTTCGACCGGCTCGACGGGCGCGACTGCGCCGTCCTGATGTCGCAGCTGAACTCCGAGCCCAGGCCTCCCTGGGCGGCATGTGCGCCATCGACATGCTGCTGGCAGCGCTCGGCGGCGACGGTCGCGAGCTGCTTGACGCGCTGGGGATCGAGAAGGTCCCGTTCGACGGGCCGGACATGACGCTCGGGGCGATCGAGGCCGCCCGCCGCGTGCGCGGCGAGGAGCCGCTGGTGCCGTAGCCGGCGGCCGGGGAACCGAATAGGCAGGGCCCTCCAGCCCGTCCGGATGAGTCCGAAATCCGACCCGGGCGGGCCGGCGGAGCCATGCCCCGAACCCAGCCGAACACCGCGATCGGTCGGGATTGGAGCGATATCGACCTGGGAAAACGCAGGACGGGTGCTCGCGTACCCGTCCTGTTAACTGCGAAAACGTCGGCCATAACGTGGGTGTTCGGCTAACAATGAAAATCAACCAGCACGAAACCAGCGCCCAACTATGCCCGACCAGAATCAGCCCAACACGCAGCTTAAAACCGCAACAAAATGCTACCCAGCAACCACATCACGAAGAGCCGCAATATGCTCCGGCGTTGTTCCGCAACATCCGCCGACGATAGTCGCACCTGCATTGACCAGCGAAGATACCGCTTCGCAGAACTCCTGCGGCGCACAGCGATAAACCGGTTGCCCCGTGCCCATGTCGGGAAGACCCGCGTTCGGCTGCACCATCAACGGCACCGCAAAGCCTTCCCCACCTGCGGCTTCGCGCAATGCGTCGGCGTACGCCTGAATCACCGGCAGCGCCTCAACGGGCCCTACCGAGCAGTTCAGGCCCACCGCCTTCGCGCCTGCTGCCAACAGCCCTTCGACTGCCTGTTCGGGAGTCGATCCAAAAAGTGTGCGGCCATTTTCGTTGAACGACATCGTAGCAAGAACGGGCAGCTTAGTGCCCTCACGAGCGGCACGCACGGCAAGACAAGCCTCGTTCGCGTCCATCATTGTCTCGATCAAGATGAAATCGCAGTTTGCAGCTTCGGCAGCACGCGCACAACGCGCATAGAGCTCGTATGCTTCGTCTTCTTCAAGCTCACCGTATGGCTGCAAGAATTCGCCAATAGGACCAACATCCCCCGCCACGAAAAACGCCCCCGAGTTGCGGGCGCACTCCGCAGCGGCTGCGTACAGCTCTTCCACCGAGTAAGGCGAACTCGCCGCCGCCAATGCTCGGGCGTTCGTGTTGAACGTGTTCGTTGTAGCAACCTGGGAGCCAGCATCCACGTAGGCACGATGGATTGCCGTTATCTCGTCAGGCGCCGTAATACACAGCTCATCTGCGGTTTTGCCGGGCACGCTCAAACCACGCGCCTGCAGCAGAGTACCAAAACCGCCATCAAAAAGAAGCGGCTTTTGACCCGCTAAAACTTGCTCCAAGTATTCCTTTTTCTCTGCCATAGCTACCTTTCGTAAGGCAATCGAATGAAGTGCTGGGCGGCATCCGCGCAACACGCTCGCGCAATTCGCGCAATCCGCGCGCCGCAAGCGCAGCAACAACCACAAATGCAGCCGCTTCACAACCCTGCATTTCGCGCAACCGCAACCGAACGCTCCCCTGTTTGCAACCACGTGCGCCCGCAAGCACCCCGCATCGCACGGCACCGCGCCGCAAGCGCCGTCACAGCCGCTTCGCTCCCCCGCGCCTACTCGTACTTGCGCAAGAACGCCTTCGTGCGATCGTGCTGCGGATTGTCGATGACCTGGGACGATGGACCCTGCTCAACAATCACACCGCCATCCATGAACACAATATGGTCAGCCACGTCACGCGCGAACGTCATTTCATGTGTAACAATAACCATAGTCATGTGCTCTTCGGCCAGCTCGCGGATAACGCGCAGCACTTCCTGCGTCAGCTCGGGGTCAAGTGCGCTGGTGGGCTCGTCAAAGAACAGGATGTCGGGCTTCATAGCCAACGCGCGGGCAATTGCCACACGCTGCTGCTGACCACCGGAAAGCTCGCACGGCACCATGTTCTCTTTTCCCGACAAACCCATTTTCTCCAAAAGCGCCGTGGCTTCCGCTTCCACCTGGGCTTTATCGCGTTTTTGCACGGTAAGCGGCGCGTCCATGACGTTTTTGAGCACCGTGTAATGAGGGAACAAATTGAAGCTCTGGAACACCAATCCGAAGCGCATCTTCGCCTGGCGCAGCACCTCTTTACCCGAATACGCGCCGTTCTGGCACACCATTAAATCGCCGTACGAAAGCGTGCCATCGTCAAGCGTTTCCAGCATGGTGGCACAGCGCAGAAGCGTGGATTTACCGCCACCCGACGGACCAATTATGCCAACTACCTGGCCTTTTTCGACCTTCAGCGTAATATCCTTCAGAACTTGGTTATCGCCGAAGCTCTTCTTCGCGCGCTCCAGCGAGAGCAGCACTTCGGACTTTTGCGCCGCACCCGCAGCACCCGTAGCGCCCGCGCACGCGGCATCGGTGCACGCGACATCAGAATCCGCCGCCAAAGACTCTTTCGCATCAATTGCAACCACAGCTGCCCCCTAATCGTGATAGTAATTCAGCTTCTTCTCAATTTTGTTCAAGAAGAATTCGATGATCAAACATGCCGCCCAGTAAATCAGCGCCGCCACTACGTAGGGAACCATGCTCACTTCTTTTGCGGCAAGTGCCTTCGCCGCGCTGAACATCTCGGCAATGGTCAGCACGTACGCCAGCGACGTATCCTTCACCAGCATGATGATCTCATTGCCCATAGCCGGCAGAATTCTCTTGATGACCTGCGGCAACACAATTTTCATGAACGTTTGCGTGTTCGTGTAGCCAAGCACTTCCGCCGCCTCGTACTGGCCGCGCGGAATGGACTGGATGCCGCTGCGGTAAATCTCGGCGAAGTACGCGGCGTAGTTCAGAATGAAGCCGATGCCGCACGCGTAGAATTTCCAATCGGCACCCAGCGGCATGCCGAACAGGTAATACGGCGCGAACATGAAGAACATGAGCTGCAGCATAAGCGGGGTGCCGCGCATGAATGAAATGTAGATGCCCATAATAAAGGAAAGGGGCTTGATTTTGCTCATGCGGGCCAGCGCCACCAAAATGCCCAGCGGCAGCGAACCGATAAGCGTAATAAAGAAAATACCCACGGTGAAGCCGAAGCCGTCAAAAAGCAGCCCCATGAACACACCGAAGTCCATTTTCAAACCCAGAAACTGAGATATGCTGATAAAAATTGTGGTTTCCATTCATTTCCCTTGTTACGCGCAAATGGTCGGCAGGGGCGCACCCTTGCCGACCATCCACTATGATCATTCAAATCAGCTGCGATTTCCGCAGAAGTTTCGCGGCGTTTCCCTACGGAAGGTCACGCAGCAATGCGAAGCAGCCCAACCCCTGAAGCCTATGACGCGAGCTTTGCGCCACGAGCTTCACGCCCCAAGCTTTACGCCTCCAGGCACCAGGCGTCAGCGTTAATGCCTTCCGCTGCGTACTTTTCGCAAATCTTTGCAACGGTACCATCCTTGACCATTTCCTTCAAGGTCTTAGTCACGGCATCGGCCATTGCCTGGTTGTCCTTCTTGAAACCAACAGCGTAGTGCTCGCTGGAAAACGTCACCGCAACGGTATAAGTGTCAGGCTTCTGAGCCATGAAGTAGTCGGCGATGGAGCTGTCGCATGCAATAGCGTCAACGGCACCAGCTTCAAGCTGCATAACAGCGTTCGTGTAGTCGGCGATGGTGTTCACCTTGCCGCCGGCGAACGTGGCAGCCAAAGCAGCCTTGCCATCGGCGCTGTCGTCCTCAAGAAGCGTTTCAGCAGCGGAACCAGCCTGGGTCAGAACGTTCTTTCCAGCCAGGTCAGCCTCGGTTTTAATGTCGGAACCAGCCTTTACCATAATCACTTGGCTGTTGTTCATGTACGGCTCGGAGAACGCGTAATCGCTCTCGCGGCCTTCCATAGTAAAGCCGTTCCACAGGCACGTGATGGTGCCTGCCTCAATCAGCGAGTCCTTAGCGTTCCAGTCGATTGCCTGAGCGTCGAACTCCCAGCCATTACGCTGAGCGACCTCGGCAGCAAGATCCAGGTCAAAGCCCTTGTACTTGCCGTCATCGCCCACGTAGCCGTACGGCGGATATTCGGAGTCAAAGCCCACCACGAACTTAGTGGCGTTTGAAGCGCTTGCGGATGCGCTCGCAGAGGCGGACGACGACGAGCTGGAGCAGCCCGCCAGCAGGCACGCGCTCAAAGCAAGAGCAGCGCACGCAGCAACGGCGGCGGCGATTTTCTTCTTCATGGTATATTTCCTTTCTTGCTCTCTTCTTAAGTAGGTTCAGTTCAGCGAGTGCCTGGAATATTCCGCGCGCGCTTTCGCGGCGCCGCCCTTCGGTTGACCACCGCGCTCCTTTTCGATCGCTGCAACCTTTTGGGCACTCCATCACTACACCGTGCTAAAGTACGCTGCGAAGTATAGCACAGTATTCGACTGTGCAACAATATTTGAAAAAACTTCCGCGAACGGTTTGTAGGCGGATATGCTGGGCTGCAGCGGCGCATGGCAAGCGATAATCACCCGATCCCAGCCAATTCAGGGCATGTTGTTAAAAAACCAGGCTGAAATTCGAAGTTGCGATAGGTTGGAAGTAGGTCATGATTCGCATGTAAGCAAGTTGCGAAATATAACCTAATCAAGAATAATTTTGAACTGGTATTTTGCTAAGCATCATTTTCCGTAAACCGCACATTTACGAGAAAGCACTTCGATTTGCACCCTTGACCTACTTCCAACCCGCATCAACTTCGAATTTGGAGCCCAAATTTCAACAACATGCCGCAGAAACAGAGGAATCGCCCGCAGAAACCGCGCCTCTGCCCAACCGCGCGAGCGCACAAGCCGTGCAACATCACCCGAGAATGGTATAATTCGCGGTTAAAGATAAACAGCACTCGGGGGGAGGACCGATGTATATTCCCAGCCCTGCCATTTCCTTTGTGGGGCGTCACAATTCAGGCAAAACAACCCTGATTGAACGCGTTATTGCCGAACTCGTTTCTCGCGGACACGACGTTGGCAGCATCAAACACCACCATCACATGAACTTCGAGATCGACCATCCGGGTAAAGACTCGTTTCGCCACCGCGCGGCGGGCGCATCGGAGACCGTCATTGCGTCCCTAACCCTGCTTGCGCGCATAAAAACGCTCGACGAAGAGCTGGAGTGCAGCGAAATTGTTCGCAGCATGCCTGGTCACGACATTGTTGTGGTCGAAGGCTACCGAAAAAGCGGCTTGCCCTCCATTGAAATCATGCGCTCCGGAAACAAGGCCGACGCCAACGTTGCGCGCGTGTTTGTGGAAGGTGCCAAGCGCGGCTTTTCCCTTGAGACTGACTTCACGCAGTTCGTACGCGGCCTCTCGTCTGCCAACAACGCAGAAGACCAAGCCCTAATCGAAGCAGCGCTTGAAGCAAAAACGCCTGTTTCTCAGCTCACGGGCGACCTTGCCCTTGACGTTGCCAAAAAAATGCCCGCGAGCAACACCGTGGCCGTGGTCACCGATATCCCTGAAGTGGTAGCGGCGGCGCAAACGTACGGCATCCAGGCATTCCCGCTGGACGACATTACGCCTTTGGTAAACTTCATCGAAAGATATTACGTGCGTCCGCGCGTGACCGTGGTCATCCAGGCGGGCGGAGAAAGCCGTCGCATGGGCCAGAGCAAGGCGACCGTGCCGTTCGGCGGCCGTCCCATGATCTGCCGTTTGATTGAACGTCTCTCACCTGCTGCTGATGAGCTGGTCATCACTACAAACGAAGGAGAACGCTTGCAGTTCGTCCACGAGATGTACCCCGACTTGAACATTCGCCTGGTAAAGGACGAGTGCGATTACCGCGGCGCGCTGCCCGGCCTTTACACTGCAATCAAGTCCGCCACCAGCCCTTACGTTGCTGTAGTAGCATGCGATATGGTGCTGGCCAGCGCTTCGCTGGTGCGCGGCGAAGCCATTGAAATGAACGAAAAAGGCACCGATGTTGTGGTGCCCGTGAACAAGCATGGCTTCGAGCCCTTCCACGCCCTGTACCGCAAGGAAACGTGCCTGCCCGCCATCAAGCAGCGCCTTGACGAAGGCAACAAGCGCGCGCAATCGTTCTTTGACCTGGTTAACGTAGAGGAATTCCCCCAGGCGCGCGTGCTGGAAACCTCCCCCATGGGCGGCTGCTTCGTGAACGCTAACACGCCCGAGGAGCTTGCGCGACTGGAAGACATCTGCTTCGACTAACTTTGGAAGATGAGCGGCAGCCGAAAGGCCCCGCGCGGAAAGACCGGCGGGCGGCTTCCATGCAACGGCAATCCCGTAAATCGCACGCCGCGGAAGCCGCCCACAAGGCACGGCTTCCGCGCACCGCCGCAAAAACTGCCGAACCAAAACCAACACCTGGAAAGGCAACGCCATGCCCGACTTCTCAAAACTCATCGAAATGAGCGACGCGCTTGTCCAAGACCACACGGTTCTTGATAAGCGTCGCTGCATGCCACTGCGCAACACGTACTCGAAGTGCCGCCTGTGCGTGGACGCCTGTCCCACGGGCGCCATCACGCTTTTGCCGCGCACGATTGAGATCGAGAAGTCAGCGTGCGTCAACTGCGGCGCTTGCACCACAGTTTGCCCTGTCCAGGCACTTACGCCGTTGACACCAACCGATACCGAGCTCGCGCAAGAAGCCGTGAGCGCCATTGAAGCCGCCGAAGGCGTTGCGTGCTTCGCGTGCGCGCGCATCATGGCGCGGCGCGGGCTGGACAAGACAAAGGTTGTCGCGGTCGATTGCCTTTCGCGCATCGAGGAATCGCTGCTGCTGCGCTTAGCGGTACACGGCATTGACACCATTATTTTGGCCGATGGCGATTGCACAACCTGCAAATTCAAAAAGTGCGGCAAACTCGCCCACGACCTGGCCTACGAGACAAGCGAGCTGCTTATGGGCATGGGCAGTCCCGTGCGCATCCAGTGCATGACCGGCGTGCCCGAGAGCCTTCACAGCGACTTCACCTCGCAAGATCTGAACGAGGAACGCCGTTCGCTGTTCTTCCACACGAAGGAAGCCGCCGCCGAAACCGCACGCACCGTGGCATCGGTCAGCCTCAAGGAGGCAACGGGCATCGATATAACGAAAAAAGTCGCGCAGGCTATCCAAGAAGAGCCGCATCGCCATGATGACATACTCAACGCACTTGCTGAGCTGGGAGAACCACAAGATATGGTTGTCTCCTCGCGCCGATTCGCCACGCTCAGCATTGACGAGAAAGCGTGCACGTCCTGCAAGAAATGCGTGCTCATCTGCCCCACCAAGGCGCTGTCGAAAAGCACCATCGAGCGCGAAGACGCACCCGGCAGCTACTTCGAGTTCGATGCTTCGCGTTGCGTTCGCTGCAAGCTGTGCCAGCACGTTTGCCGCGACAACGCTATAGAGCTTGAGGATACAAACATGCTGGATATCTTCGATTTCGAGCCAACGCTGTGGCCCGTGCCCGAGCAAGATAAAACCGCGTTCGTGCGCAATTTCTTCTCGCAATCGTGGGTTTAACGTGAAAGAAGGAAAAGCGCCCGAGAAGGACACCCTAATGGGCTGTCTGGAAACGCGGCCTTGCTTTCCAATATTCGCACGCTGCTCCTTAAATTGAATAGCGCCTCTTCAGCGACCCCGTATAGAATTGCCCTCATCGGAAATTGGGTTGATTCATTTTAGGGGAGATAAAAATGGATTATTTCAAGCATAATCCGAAAGGGTTTTTTGGCATTATCATTGCCGCTCTCATACTTGTTGCAACATACATGATTCCTGGGTCGGAAATGCTCAGCTACGAGGGCCGCATGGCGATTGGCATCCTGTTCGCATGCGTCGCCCTATGGTTTTGCGGCACGTTCCCGCAAGGGGTCACCTCAATCATAGGCATCATCTTGCTAACGCTTCTTGGCGTTGTTCCCTCTTTGAGCTCCGCTCTTTCCGGCTTCACCGCTGGAACCACCTGGTTTATTCTTTGCGTATTCTGCATGACCGCAATTATGCAAACCGGTTCCTTGGGCGTTCGCCTTACAGCACGTCTTATTGCCTGGGCCGGTGCAAACAGCCGAAAACTCGTCTTCGCCTTTATGTTGGGCACCGCTGTGGCATCGTTTTTCATGACCGACACGGGAGCAGTTGTTCTGGGCATGAGCATGGTGCTGCCGCTTCTAAAAGCCATCGATGCAAAGCCAGGTTCATGCAATCTTGCAAAATGCCTCATGCTTGGTGTTGCTTTCGCCGGCGTGCTTGGAGGCTTTGCCATGCCCTGCGGGCATTCCCTGAATGTTTTGGGGATAGGTATCATGGAAAGCACCGTTGGCGAAAGCGTCAGCTTTCTTGGCTGGATGCTTGTAGGCATTCCCATTTTTGCTGTCATGCTTCCCGTTACGTGCTTTTTGCTGACAGTGGCTTTCCCGCCGGAAGACATTTCGAGCAAAGAAGAAGAGATTCGCAGCTCTGCTACATCCTTTGGTCCTTGGAGCGTTCAGGATAAAAAGGAAATCGCCATTATTATCTTGCTGCCCGCCCTTTGGGTGGCAAGCAATTGGATTCCCTTCCTCAACACCACCATTGTTGCCATGCTGGGCGTTATTTTGATTTTCTTCCCGAGCATCAATCTTATGACCTGGAAGCAATTCCAAGATATCGCGGGCTGGAACGTGTTCTTGTTCTTCGGCGGCGTTATGTGCCTGGGCAACGCCATCTCATCTACTGGTGGCACCGATTTCATTGCAGGACTTCTGCTGGAAAGCGGCATTCTGAGCATTCATCCCTTCTTGGCGCTACTGATCATGGGCTATTTGATGTATCTCATCCACACCATTTGCCCCGTTGCACCAGCGCTGTGCATGCTGTTCTTGCCCCCATTGCTCACCTGGGCGCAAACGGTTGGCATTCCCACGGTGATTCCCGTGTTCGTTATGGCATCCATCACTGCAGGCAGCTTCTTGGTTCCGCTCAACCCGACCATTGCTATCACTTATGAACAAGGCTATTATCGCTTCGGCGAAGTTGCCAAGGGCGGTTGGCTGGCGGCAATCCTGTTCGTGTTCGTCACCGTTTGCTGGTCATATCTCATCTGCGCAGGTCTGGGTGTCGTTCAGGCATTCCCCGCATAAACAAATCTTGCGCGCAAGAAAGAACGCCATATCGGGGAAGGAAGCGTTATGTACACCATCACAAATATCGAGTACGGCATTGGTCCTTGGGGCTCGGAATTCATCTACGGCATGGTCGGAAACCCCAAACCGGGTGAAACCGAATACAACGTCCATTCCGTAACGGTTGTTCAGGGCAACGGCCACAACATCTTAGTGGACACGGGCGTAGACACTGAAGACCCTGCTAAAGAGGCTTTATGGAGCCAGCTAATCGATACCTGTAAAGGCGTCATATGGGCTCTTGAGCAAGTCAATCTGAAACCCGAAGACATTGACACGGTAATCCTTACCCATGCTCACATTGACCACATAGGCGGCATCGAGCGCTTCAAGAACGCACGAATCTACATTCAGCAGGAAGAGTTCGAAGCTTGGGAGCGTATGGTAGTGCAGCCTGAATATGCCCAAGCAACGTTACCGGCCTGCATGCCATCTGACTACCCCATGGTGCGCCAGATGATTGATAAGGGAATAATCACCCTGCTTAACGGCGATGTTATCAATTTCCTGCCAGGCATTGACATCCATGTTCTACGTGATTGCCACTCAGTTGCCGAGCAAGTCGTTGTAGTGAAGAACGCCGCCGCGCCTGGCATTTCGGACACCCACGTAATAGCAAACGAACAGGGACAGCGCATTGAGGTTCCCTTACGTGATGCGGTGTCCGCCCCTGCAAAGAAATACTTGATTGCGGGAGACGTTGCCGCACGCCCTGCGAATCTTGTTGGAATGGGAGACTGGAAAGGCTATTTGGCTCCCCTTTTGGGCCGCACGGGATCAATGCTCAAAGTCTTCGATGCCTATAACTGGATTTTGGAGCAGATCGAAGGCGACCTGTCCCGCCTGGTGCTCACCCACGACGTCACCATGACGGATCGCATGAGAAGCGTTCCAACCGAAGATGGTCTCCACATACATTACGTCTGCTAAAAGAACTGATTCCGCCTGCGCGAACAGCATAGGAAAATGCCCGACATTTGCCGGGCATTTTCCTATGCTGTTCGCGCAGCGTTCTCTCTTTATCAATAGTTACGCAATCGTGCTTCCTTATGCAGCTGCACAACCGCTCGCATCTTTTACAATCAAACCCGTTCGCTTCCGGAAAGGATTGGCCGGAAACGGAAGGGGACGCATCGGATGCACCGCCGTTATTTCCAACGTTGGCCAGGCCTACCCGGAGGAAGCGGCAAAAAGGCACCGCAATTCGAGCATTTCAGCGCACCTGTATCGTTTTTCGTGCCGCAATAGGGACAATCGCCCTGGTCTAGCCCCGGGCGCGGTTCTCCATTGCATTTCCCGCAACCAATGCATGTTTGGCACATAGTAGAATTCTGCCTTTCCTTGCTTTATTACTCCATCGCGCCAACCAACGATACGCCAAGGCGCCAAGCTATCGCCTGGCGCCTTTGAAAACGGCAATTGCCTTTAAAACTTATGCCTCAAGGCAATACAACAGTTGCTTCGGCTTTGCGGCCAGCTCTTTTGCCAGCTCTTCCACTTCACCATACTTCAAGCAGCGAGCCTGGCAATGCTTAACGCACGTAGGACGCTCGTCGCCATTCACAGCTGCGCGGTTTGCGCAGCGATCGCACAAATCAGTGATGATAGGCATGTTGATGAAGGTCCATTTCTTCTCGCCAATCTTGTAAGGACCTTCCTGCACTACCTTGATACCGGCATGATTGTCGGGAAAATCATGAGACAGTTCAACAGCACAGGCCATCTCGCAAGAGTGGCATCCGGAGCACCACTCGTAATCAACCAAAATACCCTTAGCCATTATTACTCCTCCTCATCGTGACCCAGCGGGTTTGCCATGGTGTTGTGGTCGCCCTCTTCGCACTTGTAAAGACGACAAAGAACCGTCTTGTAGTTGGAGCCGAAACCAGAACGACCGGGATCGTATGCAAGCAGCTGGTTGATGTTGTAGTCATACATACCCGAGTAGCCACCATCTTCGTAGCCTTCCCTTTCGGGCATCCACCAACCGTGATCGGTTGCCACATAGCGAGCATCCAGACCTTCGTTGAAAATCAAGCGGCGCTTTGCACGACCGCGATGGTTCTCAACCCAAACCCAGTCACCTTCGGAAAGACCAAGATTTGCTGCGGTTTGAGGATTAATCTCCAAACCCGGATCGGGACGCAACGCGCGCAAACGCGGAACCTGACGATGCTCGGAATGGAACAGCGACCAATTGCGAGCGCCCGTAGTCAAAATCAGCGGATATTCCTTATACATATCGGGATCGGCAATAGGACCAGGAGAAGGCTCGTCGAAGGACGGAATGCAGTCGATACCGATCTGGTTGAAATACGTTGACCAAAGCTCGATACGGCCCGTTGCGGTCTCGAAACCAGGCTTTCCATCGTGACGGAGCAAGCCCTTCTCGTACTTCTTGTACTCGAAATCCAAATACGTAGGAGCATTCTCGCGCAATTCCTCGAAAGACATGTCCATGCCCTCAAGAATATGGGAGAACATCTCTTCCTCGGTCTTCCACGGGTAGTACTCGGGGCAAATGCGCCAACCAATCTCCATGTTGATAACCATGTCGGACTTGGCTTCGCCCACCTGGATAGCCTTGTTGATGGTTTCGCCACGCTGCACGCCATCGCCAATACGGATACCGTTGCGCTCGGCAAAGGTGCAAGCAGGCAGGAACACGTCAGCCAAAGCCTGAACGGTAGGAGTCATGAACATATCAACCGAAACAATGAATTCCAGGTTGTTCAAAGCATGATACGTACGACGGCTATCAGGCGAAGAGTTAATCAGCGGGTTCGTGGTCTGCATCCAAGCTGCTTTCAGCGGATACGGGTTACCATTCTCGTCCAGGCCGGTTTCCAGGCAGTTGATTACCACATCGGTCGAAGCGTTCTTGAAGCCGTAACGATACAGCGGGTATTTGTGGATGCCCAAACGCTTTTCCTTCTGCTCGTCGGAAAGGTTCTCGCCGCCCCAACCAGCGTAGTACGGAAGAATAGACGGAGGAGCAATCATGCCGCCGGGATTATCAACATTGCCCGTGATCTGGAACAGGGCAGACAGAGCCTGACATGCAGGAACAGCTTCCTTGGACATATCAACGGCAACGCCCCACTGAAGAATCATGCCATCGGCGTGGGCCATCATGCGAGCAGCCTGAACAATATCCTCGGCATCTACCCAGCAAATCTCAGCTGTCTTTTCGGGAGTGTAAGGAGCAACCGCCTGAGCCAAAGCCTCAAAACCATAGCACCAGCAGTCAACGAATTCCTTATCGTAGATTTCCTCTTCGATCATGACATGCAGAATACCCATGGCCAAAGCAGCATCGGTACCAGGACGCAGCGGCAAGAAGATTTCCGCTTTAGCGCCAAGCCACGTCATCTTAGGATCAACGGAAATAACCTTGGAGCCCATCTTCATGCAGTCAACAACCCAGTGGCCGTACAGACCGTCGGAATTGGAAACAACAGGATTGTTGCCCCACAGAACAATGCACTCGGGAAGCTTCCAACGAGGATCCTCGTAGCGCTTAGTGAACTGAGACGAGTAGTCGCCAACCCAGAAAGAACCAGAGGTGCACATGGAAGAAGCGATACGCGGAACAAAGCAAGCGCAGCCAGAAAGGCCGAAAACAACATTGGGGCTGCCAAAAGACCAGGCCAAATGTGAAATCCAAGGAGCAATATCGCGGCCGGTTCCCTTGTAGAACAAAACGGATTCAGCGCCGAATTCCTTCTTATATGCCAAGAATTTCTCGGCAATAAGGTCATAGGCTTCATCCCAGGTAATACGAGTCCAAGCATCCTTACCGCGATCCTTGGGGTCACGCTTCATGGGGTACACAACACGAGACTCATTGTAGGTAGTCTCCATCAGATCCAAGCAACGCACGCAAAGACGACCCTCGTTGAAAGGATTCTCGGGGTCACCTTCGACCTTAACAAGATTGCCTTCTTTGTCGGTGTACAGCAACAAGCCGCAGCCCAAATGGCATCCAGGGCCAGACCAAGCAGAGCCTCGGGTTACCGTGTACTCGCCTTCCTGATAGCGCCACGGCTTCTCATGAGACACGTACTCGTACTTGTCGGGACGGCCAATCTTTTCGCCTTCAGCACGCTCGTGCGACACGTCTTTGAATTCAGCCATTCTTCACTCCTCCCATACTTTCATCTTATTCGCCGTAAAAAACGAACTTCTCTCTTCTGCCGGCGTTTTCAAGAAGCAGTCAAACAGCTGGATGCTTGCTTGAGTGCTCGAAGGGGAAACGCCTGACGTAAATGATAGGAAGATTGGCAAGCGCGTGGCATTTCGGTATTGGAAAGAAAGACCCCATTAAGGAAACGCCCAGAAAACCATAACAACGTACTATTTGCCTTGCGAGAGGCAGGGCCCATCAAGGCATTCGAAACACTCTCCACACGCAGGGGCGAATTCTAGGGGGAATCATGGATCAAGCTCTTATCACTGCATTGTGCGGCGCAATTCTTATCGGCGCTATCTTCCTTAGCTATCTGCGTTGGAAGAAAAACGGCGAGCAGAGCGAACCCTCCAAGCCAACCGTAAAAGAAACCATGCGCGAAGTCTCGGAATACTTCGGGATCGATGCGCAACCCCGCGACAGCGTTTCGAAGGCCCTCGATTTGGCACCGCTTCAAATGGCTTCAGCCCTTACCAAGCAAAGCAAGCCTTCGCACATTGAAAAGAGCAAGAAGAGAAGGAGGTAGCGCAAAACTGATTGTTTTGCACGAAAACGCGACTGGTGTATTCGTTTGATAGTAAAAAGGAGGGGACTTATGTCTACCGAAAAAGCTAAGACACCGATGAAAAAATACATCGGTTTAGTCTTGGGTATCGTTTGCCTGATCGCATGCATGTTGATTCCTGGCAACGAAGAGCTTACTCATGAGGGTCTGACCTCTATCGGCATTCTGCTGATGTGCATCGTTTTCTGGATGTGCGATGTTCTTCCCGTAGGCGTCACGGGCTTACTGGGAGCTATCCTGCTGGCTGTTCTGGGGGTTGTGCCCAAGTTTGCCGACGCATGGAGCGGTTTTGTTTCTGCAACTCCTTGGTTTATCTTCGGCATTTTCATTATGACCGTTATCATGACGAAAAGCTCGCTGGGTACGCGCCTTGTCCAAGCGCTGGTTGGCCTTGCAGGCACTAAGCCGAAGTCGATTGTTTTGGCTTACATGATTGCAACCGCCATTGTGTCTATGTTCATGACCGACACGGGCGCCGTTGCTGTGGGTATGGCTTTGGCCTTGCCGTTCTTGCGCGGCATCAACGCAAAGGAAACCCACCCGAATCTGGGTCGCTGCCTGGCTTTGGGCATTGCCTTTGCGGCAATCCTGGGCGGCTTTATCACCCCGTTCGGCCATTCCTTGAACATTCTGTGCTCTGGCCTTCTGACAAGCACCTACGGTTTGTCCATCGACTTCTTCCAGTGGTTCGTTCCCGGCTTGATCATTGCCGTTATTTTGGTGCCGTTCTGCTGGCTTGTTATTTGCAAGGTATTCCCTCCCGAAGATCTTTCTGAAGAAGAAGCTGCTTTGGTAAAGGGCACCGATGAGAAGACCCCCATGACCACCAAAGACATTCTGTCCTTGATCTACATGATTGTTTTGGTTGCTGGCTTTGTTGCCGGTACATGGATTCCCCTTTTGTCCAACGTCAACGTTGTTATGGTCATGCTGGCTGTCGCCTTCATTCCTGGTTTGGAACTGGTCACCTGGAAGGACTTCCAAGACACCGTTGGCTGGGGCGTGGTGCTGATGGTTGCCGGCGTTATGTCCATTGCGGGCGCGTGCGCTTCAACGGGTGCTGCAGCATTCCTGGTTAACTCCCTGCTGTCAACAGGCGTTATGAACCTGCCTGTTCTGGCTGGTCTGCTGGTGTTCACCGCCTTGGCTTACATTGTGCACACCTTCGTTCCTGCCGCCCCTGCTCTGTGCGCGCTGTTCGTCCCCGCTGTCATGGGCTACCTGGTTGCCGCCGGCGTATCGCCCGCTATGTTCGCCATGCTCATGGGCTCCATCACCGCAGGTTCCTTCCTGCTGCCGCTGAGCCCTCCTATGCTGGTCTCTTTCGCCGAGGGCTATTACACCTCTGCCGAGCTAACTAAGGCTGGCTGGCTGTGCTCCATTGCTTACGTTGTTGTTGAGGTTCTTGTTGTTTACTTCGTCGGCACCGCCATGGGCCTGCCTTTGGTAGCGTAAAACCCCCTTTAACTCATCTCGCTCTTTTAGCCTCCCTCTTGCAGGGAGGCTTTTTGTTTCAACAAGCTCCAACAAAAAAATTATCATCAAATAATTCCTAATAAAAATAGCTGCTACCGCTGGTAAACGGTGTATCTTATGCACAGACACAAACGACTTGCTCGGGGGATTTCATATCGAAGGGGGATGCATGAATATCGATCATTTGCGCGAATTCAGCTTCTTAGCGGATTCGTTGAACTTCAGCGCAACGGCAAAACACTTCTTTTTAAGTCAATCGGTGTTAAGCAAGCACATAGCAGCCATGGAAGACGAGCTCCATACCAAACTGTTCGAACGAAACTCCCATAAAGTAAGCCTCACCGAACAGGGCAAGATCTTTCAGAAAGACGCAAGCTACATTGTAAGACGGTACGATTGCGCCGTAACGCATTTGCGCTGCCTTGAGGAAGGCTACACCGCCAACCTTGACATCTGCTATCTTCGCGGTGCGTCACGGCCTTTCCTGCACCTGTTCTTATCGAAAATGCGCAAATATGCACCCGAAGTGCACGTCAACTTACGGTGCTGCGAATTTTGGGAGATTCGGCTTTCCCTTGGATCGCAGAATCCCGATTTGGTTTTCAGCATGGACTTCTTCCCCGAGGCCCACGAAGCGTATCGCGTTGAGCCTCTTTATACGGATCGATTCGATGCGGTGGCAAGACCCGATCACCCCATTCACAAGGAGCTCGTTGACGGATGCGTAAGCCTTGAATCTTTGAAAGACAAACTCATCCTTCTGCCCGACGAAGCGTCGTACGGGAACATGGCAACATTCATTCAAGAGTTTCTTCCTAATGATTTGCCTGAGAAAAACCTTGATTTCTATCCAGATGTCGATACCGCAATGCTGCGCGTGCATTCTTCCGATCGGATAGGATTTTCGTCGGAACACAACATACCGCTCTATCGAGACCTCGTTGATTTCATGCCTTTGGCCGGCGTTGACACATCATATGAAGTAAGTGCCTTCATCTCAAAGGACGACAAGCGACCAGAGCTCCAAACCTGCAACGAGATTATCGAAGAGCTGCAGCGCTACATGAAAAACCACCATTGGTAGAAAAAAGGACCCAGCTGGGTCCTTTTTAGGGAGGGGGGATGGCGAAAAAATGAAGGAGTTCACCACGAACATCCTTCAACGATTTTCGCTGCATATTCATAATAGCAAGTCATCCCCCTACTCCGCATATCACCCTTGGAATAGGACATCCCGAAAAAGAATAGAAGAGAATACGCAGATTATAGCGAGGCCTTACTTAAAAAATAGTGATGCGAAATCAGTGATAACCTCTAGCAAGAAAAAACCTTTGCAACGGCGCAGTAAACCA
>CAKTVK010000032.1 GCA_934623455.1 uncultured Eggerthellaceae bacterium
GCAAATCCCAGTCCGAATGCAATGCTGAACATAATGCTGAACACAGGGCGCAGCTTTTTGAACGCAACGCCTTCGCCCACTTCTTCTACGCGGCGGTACTTGAAGAGCACGCAGGCTACGGCAATGGCAACCACAGCAACAATTGCGTAGGCAGCAAGCATGCCCCAAATGTTATACCCCCAAATGTTATACCGGACTGGCATCATGAACTGTGTTTCCATTTGCGCCATGGGCGAGAAAATCAACGCGATGCTTGATGGGTTCAGGTTGCTGACGACGCCGTATGAGAACAGGCCGGCGGCGGTTTTGAAGCCGAAATCAACAACGCAAGCATAGCCGTGCAACATAAGCGTGATGATAATGAACACTAAACGCGAGCTCGAAAGCGCCGCGCAGAGCAGGCACAGGCCGCTGTGGATGACAACAAGCAGGCAGCCCGATGCCATGAGTGTGGGGCCCAGGCAAAGTTCGAAGCTGGCCGATGATTCCGCGAACGTGAAAAGCAAGCCCGCAATCACATTTACCGCAAGGCCAGGCAAAACGGTAACAATAAAGCTTGTGAGCAGCAGCGTTGACCTGCGCACCGCACCCGCCCCGTAAAATCGCGCGGCTTCCGATTTGAACAGGTAGTCGCAGTTCACGCAAGTAGCAACCACGCAGTAAGCCAGCGTGAAGAACGCCGAAAACGTTAGGAATAAGGGAAGGTAGCTTGAAAGGCTGTTCGTTGGGTCCAGGCTGTACACGTAAACGGTGTAGCGCATGCGAGAAATGGTGGGCACGAGCGTGAGGAGCCACCCCAAAAGGTACAGAGCGCTCACGTACCAATTTCGCTTGAACAGCTCTTTTGCCAAAGCGAAATTACAAAACGATATTCTTGACATGGGGGCTCACCTCGTTCAACTCATACAGGAACAGCTCTTCCAGGGACAGCGGAATAATCTCAAGCAGCACGGGGTTCAGCGCGGAAAGCGCTGTGCGCACTTGATCGGCGTTGCCGCGCACGATAAGGGTGCGTAGGCGTCCTTCGGCGCTTTCGTGCAGCACGTCCACGCCCGCAAGCTCCACGCCATCGGGCAGCGCCAGCTGTACCTTCACCAGCGAACCATCAAGCGAGAGCAGGTCGTGCTCGCTTACGACCTGGCCTTCTGCCATGATTCCCAAGTGATCGCAGACGCCTTCGAGCTCGCGCAAGTTGTGGCTGCTCACTATAACGGTAGTGTCGAATTCCGCAACGTCGCTCAGGACAATGCTCCACGCCGTTTTTCTTACCAGCGGGTCCAATCCGTCCATCGGTTCATCCAGCAGCAAAACGTCGGGGCGCGATGCCAGCGCCAGCAGAAGCATCGCTTGCTTTTGCATGCCCTTCGAAAACTTGCGGAAGGGCAGGGTCAAGGGCAGATTGAGGTTGCTCAGCAGCGTTTCGAAGCGCCCCCTGTCGAAACGGGGCGTTATTGATTCGTACAAAGAAACCAGGCTTTTGAGCGTGGCGCGCGCGGGAATGTAGAGGCTGCTGGGCACGAACGCAATGCGCTCTTTAATGGCAACGTTCTCGAACACCGGTTGTCCCAATACCAGCACATCCCCGCTGTCTTTGCGATAGATGCCTGCAATGTGCTGCAGCAATGTGGTTTTTCCTGTGCCGTTTGGACCAACCAGCCCGTAGACCGATCCTGTGGGGACGTGCATGTCAACGCTGTTCAGCGCAACGAAATCATCGAAGCGCTTCGTTAAATGAAGCGTTTGTACGGCGAATTCAGTCACGGTTTCCACCTCCGTTTATGCGTTCGATTAAAGATTCGGGGTCTACCCCTATCGAGAGAAGTTCCTGCACGGTTTCGTCGAAAGCAGCAAGAAGTTCGTTTTTTCGTGCTTGAGATGCTTCGGGGTTGTACGACACGAAGCTGCCCTTGCCTTTGACAGAGCAAATACAGCCATCTGCTTCAAGCGCATG
This sequence comes from uncultured Eggerthellaceae bacterium, assembly GCA_934623455.1. Classification (GTDB taxonomy): domain Bacteria; phylum Actinomycetota; class Coriobacteriia; order Coriobacteriales; family Eggerthellaceae; genus CAKUOV01. Next base: position 1,952 of record CAKTVK010000032.1, read on the forward strand.
ATAGGCGCGTTGAATGGTGTTGGGGTTTACGGAAAGCTGCGCGGCTAAGCTGCGCACCGAAGGCATTTCAGTGCCTGGTTCAAGCAGGCCGGCAAGGATTTGGCGTCGATACGCATCGCGCACCTGCTCATAGAGCGGTCGTTGGTCGCGGTAATCAACGGCAATCATGGGGCAAGACCTCCTTTCGGTGTTCGTTCTGTATTAACTGTACTATGCATGCTAATACAGTTTATACAGAGCAACCGTAACCTGTCAAGAGGCGAAAGGGCGCGATAACGCGATTTTAGAAGTCGCAAAGGCGTTTGCGCCGTATACTCATGTCATGCGGCGATTCTTGACTTTGGTTCAAGGATTGCGATTGATTCTGCGAATAAAAGGAGGCGCTGATAAGTATGGCTGCACCGATTCTGTATTACTGGGCACCGTGTGCAACGTGTTCAGTTGTGGTGAATTATGCCAACGAGAAGGGCATTAAGCTGGATAAACGCGATGTTGAGCAAATGGCACCTTACGAAGAACTGCTTGCTTTGGGCGGCGATGCGAATCTTATTCCGTACCTGTACGATGCTGGCCAGCTCATTCAGGGCAACGACGAGATCATCGCATACCTGGAACAGCGATAGGTGCTGCTGCCGAGCTTTGCGTGAGCGTGGCTTGCTGGATGCGATGTATGCGCATCGCATCCAGCAAGCGATAAGTATTGTGCCCGGCGGGGCAGAATGCGGCATACGCATGCTTATGCGCTGCGAGCACGTTCGTCATCGGGCGAAAGGAGAGTCCTACGCCGTGAAATTGTTGACAAAAGGTGGGGTAATTTGTCAAAAAATAGGAGGGATTGCGATTTTTTCGCAATCCCTCCTATTGCAAGCTGGAAAAACCGCTCATATACCCCCAGGGGGTATATGAAAGCAGCGGGTAAAACAGTAAATCTTAGTGATGGAACAAGCGCATTCCCGTGAAGGCCATGGTCATACCGTACTTGTTCGCCGTTTCAATAACGTTATCGTCGCGGATGGAGCCGCCCGGCTCAGCGATATACTGCGCGCCCGACTTCGCCGCGCGCTCAATGCTGTCACCGAAGGGGAAGAACGCATCGGAGCCAACGGCAACGCCCTTGAGCGTTTTCAGCCATTCCTTCTTTTCTTCAAGCGTGAGCACTTCAGGCTTGGTCTTCCAGGTTTGCTGCCACACGCCATCGGCTAAAACGTCTTCGTAATCGTTGGAGATGTACACGTCAATGGCGTTATCGCGATCGGCACGACGCACGTTGTCAACCCACGGCAAGCTCAAAACTTTGGGGTGCTGGCGCAAATACCAGAAGTCAGCTTTGTCGCCCGCCAGGCGTACGCAGTGCACGCGGGACTGCTGACCTGCGCCAACACCAATAGTCTGGCCGTCTTTCACGAACACCACAGAGTTGGATTGCGTGTACTTCAACGTGAGCAGCGCCACCAGCAAGTCGGTCTGCGCATCTTCGGGCAGGTCTTTGTTCTCGGTCACAATATTGTCAAACTGGCTCTTGTCAATGGCAAAGTTGTTGCGGCCCTGCTCAAACGTTACGCCATAGATGTCGCGGCATTCCTGCACGGCAGGCACGTACGCCTCATCCATTTGGATAACGCAGTAGTTGCCCTTCTTCTTCGTCTTCAGCAGCGCAAGCGCTTCATCGGTGTAACCAGGGGCAATAATGCCATCGGACACTTCGCTTTGCAGGTATGCGGCCGTAGCGGCGTCGCAGGTATCGGAAAGCGCAACCCAGTCGCCGTAGGAGCACAGGCGGTGAGCGCCGCGCGCGCGAATGTAGGCGCAGGCCAGGGGCGTGAGCTCGGCTTCGGGGTCAACGAAGTAGATCTGCTTGTCAACGTTGGAAAGCGGCTTGCCCACAGCAGCGCCCGAAGGCGATACATGCTTGAACGATGCGGCGGCGCACATGTCGGTTGCCTGCTTGATTTCGCGCACGAGTTGGTATGAGTTGAACGCGTCAAGCAAGTTAATGTAGCCAGGGCGGCCATTCAGAATCTGAATAGGCAGGTCAGAGCCATCTTTCATGTAGATTTTTGCTGGCTTTTGATTGGGGTTCAAGCCGTATTTCAGTTCGAATTCCTTCATGGGGAAGGACTCCTTTCCGCTCGTTTTTGTTAGTCTCCCAGGTTCTTGTTGAAAATGCTTACTTCGCCTGCAACGTTGCAGTACAGCGACACTTTGTTGTCGGCATTCAGCGCCGCCCAAACTTCGTCGGGCTCGGGCATGCTGACCTCGATGGGCTCGCCTGCAAACGTGGGCAACGGGTTGCCGTCACCCTGGTACGTGGAAATGAAGTAGCCGGTACCTTCATCGGCGCCTTCGTATGCGAAGAATTCGCGCTGGCAGCGATCGCCCGCGCCGTGCTTCAGGATAGAAATCTCGAACGAGCCGTCTTCGTTGATAACAGCAGAAATGCGCGGGGTGAAATTCGGCGCATCGGGCTCGTATTCGCGCTTCATGCAGCCGGCGCGGAAATCGCCTGCCTCAACAATGGTGTCGGTCTGGTCGCCGTTTGTTACGACCAGCTTGTCGCCCATCGTGCGCACGGGATGGTAGATAATCAAGCTGGGGTCTTCAAGCAGAGAAGGGTCGTGTGCTTCGGTGCGAATGCCGTCATCGGTCAAAGTGAACACGCGGTTGCGGCTGTTCGTGCTGCGGCCCATGATCCAGTAGTAAACGCGGTCTTTGCCAACCACAATACCGCGCCCCGGATAGGGGTTGTTCTGCAGAAGTTCAACGAGGTTTTTCATAAAACGTTTTCCTTTCGCTGTTTCCCGTTGTCGTGCTTCTTTTCCGCCATTCTTGCATTTTAGCTGCCCTTTTGACCTGCGGCAATGCCCATGATTTGCGTTGCGGCGCACAAAAAAGGCAAGCCACCCTGCAAAGGTATGGCTTGCCCAGACGGTCGGCGTTGTGCAGGTTGTTGCTCCCCTGTGGTTGTCCACCTGTTCCGTCAGTCACAACAACTTAGGGAAGTGTAGCAAATTGCGGGCGTCGTGCGCACGTGGTTTCAAACGTATCGAGCGAATCACACAAAAACGCTACTCGGCGCATCGGTTGCAGCGTCGCTGTTACTCAATCGGGGCGATATCGTCCTGAACGGCTTCAATGCGTTCGTTGCCAGGGCCCCTGAAGAACATGATCTTCAGGTGGGCGCCGCCGTTTCCGTACACCTGGAACACGTCGTTATCCTGCGCGCCCAGCGGACGGTCGAACGGGCACAGCGCGTCAAACGGACCGGCTTCAATGGCAACGCCCTTCTCGTTCAGCAGTGCCACGAATTCGTCCATGTTCTCTACGCGTACGGCCAGGTGATTCAGTGCGTGGGCGTTTGCCTCAACGCAGGACTTATCGGCGGTTTCAAGCAGCTCAATGATAATGCCGCCATCGTTTTTGATCCAAGCCATCTTCAGCGGCTTGTCACCTTCCATGGTCTCGGTGGAGAACAGGTGACGGAAGTTGAAAACGTCGCAGTACCAACGAATGGACTCATCAATGTCCTTGCAATAAATACCCTGATGATGGGTCTCGATTGCTTTCATGTGCAGCTCCTTTCAAAACTTCTGGAATGGTCGGGGCGCTGTCGCTGGCGGCCTACAGGCCTTGCGCGCATTTTGCAAAGCGCATCGAACAAAGCCTGCAGGCCTTTGCGGTGCCCCGTAAAAATCGGGGAAGGAACGGGAAGGGGTACCAACCAAGCTGGTGTGCCCTTCGCCGTTGCCTTCCCCGCATTACGCGAAATTAGGCCTTGTACATGGCGATAGTGCCAACGTTGAGGTCCTTGTCAACGGTGGAGATGAAGTCCTTCACCGTGCGCGGCAGGTAGCCTTCAGCTTCTACGCTAATGGTGTACTCTGCAGCTTCGATCTGCTTGAACCAGAAGTCACCGAACCAGTCGCTCGTGGTCTCGCGGGTCTCGCCGGTTTCCTTGTTGGTAAGGACAACCTTTGCGCCAATGATAACCTCGTCGGCTTCCAGGTCGGCAATTTCGCCGCCAATGAAGCGCTTCGGAAGGTTCAGGTACACAACGCTCGGCTGCGTGTTCAGGTCGGGGCGAAGAATCTCGGCATCCTTCAATTCCTCAGCGAACTCTTCCTCGTCACCGAAACGAAGAACATCGTGAGCGCACGCGTCAACGCAGCGGGGAACGGTCCAGCCGTCGTCCAGCAGGTGAGCGCAGCCCGTGCACTTCTGGGCAACGTTCTGCTCGTCGTTCCAGAACATAGCGCCATAGGGGCAAGCGTCTACGATAGCCTTCTGGCCGCGTGCCTTCACCGGGTCAACAATGACCAGGCCGTCGTCGCGACGGTACACGGCGCCGTCCTTCGCAACAGCCATGCAAGGTGCGTTCTTGCAGTGCTGGCACATAATGGGCGTGTAGGCAACGGTAACCTTGGGCACCTGGCCGCGTTCTTTTTCCTCAACGCGAACCCAGTGCTGACCAGTGTCGGGCTGGGGAAGAGCGATGGGCGACCAGTCGTTGTCAACGTGCTCGTCTTTGCAGACAATCTCGCAACTACGGCAACCAACGCACTTAGCAACGTCAATGACAAACATTTTCATGATTAGGCCTCCTCGTCCATGATGATGACGGTCTCGGCAACTTGGCCGGTGTCCTTGTCGTATACCTTGCTGAACGCTTCGGGATACTGACGTGCCAGTTCGAACACGTCAACCTTCTCGATGTTGACCAAGAAGCTGTTGGTAACTTCGCCCGGTGCGTTCTTCGACGTGGTGTTAGAGGGGCAAATCAGGTTGTTTGCGCCAGCACGATCGAATTCGCCGATGACGATGTTGTCAACGCGTGCGCCATGATCCTGGTACAGTGCGCCAGGGATAATGCGCTCGCTTACGCGGATGCCGCCCAAGACAGCGCCGCGCTCGTTGTACATCTTCACGATGTCGCCGTCCTTGACGTTTACCTTAACGGCGTCAACGGGGTTGATCCACAGGGGCTCGTACTTGTAGCCGTCGGGGCCAACAACCTTGCAGGTCTCGAATTCGCGCATCCAGGTGTTGTCGTCGTTGTTTGCGTGTACGCGCCAACGCGGGTGGTTCGTGACCAGCAAGTACGGATATTCCTTGGCACGCGGGTGCAGCAGGGACTCGCTGTGGGACTCGCCGTAGGGGATAAAGTGCGGAACAGGAGGACGCTCTTCATCGTTGGGGTAGTACTTGGCCAGGCCGGTGGAGTAGAACTCGATCTTGCCCGTGGGGGTGTTGAATTTCTCGGCCTCGGGGTCGTTGTACCAATCGCGCAGGTGGAAGCGGTCGTTCTCCCAGTTCTCGGCAGTAGGAACAACGAAGTAGCCCTTCTCCATCCATTCTTCGTAGGAAATCATATCCTGAACGCCAGAGTTCTCGAAGCCCTTCTTGATGAGTTCTTCTTCGGTGCCTTCCACGTACTGATCGCGCAGGCCAAGCTTCTCGGCAATGGCAATAACGCATTCCCAGTCGCTCAAAGAATCGCCCACGTGCGGGCATGCCTGCTCTTCATGCAGCAGCATGTTGTAGTTCAGGCCGTACAGGTCGGAAGAAATGTCCTGCACTTCGAGCTTGGTGGTGGTGGGAAGAACGATGTCGGCAAACAGGCAGTCGTTTTCCATCCACGGATGCTGCGCCATGATGAACTCAAGGTTCGGGTGACGCAGAGCGCGCTGCATCTCGTTGCCGCCGTTCCAGCAGGTCTGCCAGCAAGGCGTGTCGGTCCAGATCATGTGGATGCCGGGGCAGCCAGGCTGCGGGAAGTCCCATTCGACGAACTGGTCAGCTGCGGGCAGGCCGGCAATAACATGACCGCCGGACCAATGAACGGGCGGGTTCATGATGGCCTGAGGAATAAGGGTCTTCGGGATGAAATTGGTGGGGGTGGTAAGCATGGCCCAGCCGTGGTAAACGGAGCTCAGGTCGGGCTGGCATTCGGAACGAGGCAGCGGGTAGATGTCATCGATGCCGAACAAGCCAACGTCCATGAAGTTCATCTGGCCAGCGCCGGGCTTGCCGAGCTGCTGCATAACCAACAGGGCGATTTCCAAACGAGCAGGCTCGGTGGAGTATGCTGCGCGGATGAAGCCGCCGCCGGAGCAGTGACCAATGGATACGGCGTGCTGTGCCCAGTAGCGAGCCAACGCCTTGATCTGACGAGCAGGAACGCCGCAGATAGGAGCAGCCCAAGCCGGCGTCTTAGGAATGCCGTCTTCTTTACCCAAAATGTAGTACTCGAACCAGTCGAAGCCAACGGAGCGCTCAACAACCCAATCGCGGTCGAACAGACCTTCGGTCATCCATACGTATGCAATAGCGCACTGCATGGCGGCGTCGGTGTTCGGCAGAACGGGGATCCATTTGTCGGCGTGAGCAGCACCAGCGTAGTTCAGGTCGGGGGTAATGAAGATCTGCATAATGCCAGCTTCGGTCAGGAAGCTCTCCAAAACACCGGGCATCATGCCGCCCCAGCCCCACGGAGTGGTTTCGGGGTCGCCGGACCACATAATCAGGCAGTCGCCGTTTTCGCAGATGTCCTTGAACAGGTTCTCAACGTGACCCTGCTTGCCAACGGGCTCCATGCCCCACATGTGCTTTGCGCCCCAGGTCCAGCCTTCCCAGGAGTCGGGCTGACGTGCCTGCAGGGTGTAGCCGCCCAAAAGGTCCAGCAATTTTTGCTCGCAACCATGAGCAGCGTGCAAGATCTTGGATTCGCCATGGCCATCGCATTGCAAAAGCAGCGCTTCCATGCCATACGTCTCTTTAATGCGCATGATTTCTTTTGCGCAAATGTCAGTAGCTTCGTCCCAGGAAATACGGACGTACTTGGATTCGCCACGGGTTTCGGGATGACGATCGCCATCGGGATCCCAGTCAACGCGCTTCAGCGGGAACGGAACGCGGTTCTTGGAATAAACGCGTTTCTTGTAGCCGTACTGCAGCGGGCTGGGGCAGGTATGCGTCTTGGGTTCAAGCACGGCGCCGTTGCGCGCGGTGATCTTCCAGGGGCGCATGTCTTCGATGTTGTACTTCTCACCGTAGTGCATGGGGCGAATGCGCAGGATCTTTCCATCCCTCACATCAACTGCCGCAGAGTTCGATCCCAGACCGAATCCGCACAGGCCCAAGGACTTGTAAACAGTTTTAGTTTCGCCTGACATTTTTCCTCCCTCTCTTAGTGGAATGTGTAAACGGGGGCGTGTCGTGTCGCCTCCGTTTATGGCCGCCTGCGATGTTCCCCTTTCTCTCTTAGGCTTGGTTGCATGTTGACTTTTTTTGTTGTGTCTTCATGCGGGCTCACATCTTTTGGCAGCGATCCTTTTGCGCGGCTCGCCTCTCTTCGAAACGCGCGGTGTGCCAAGCTGCCTTGCATCCCAAGGTACGCCCCCACAGCAGCCCCTGGCAATAGTCCCCGTTCGGTGAAAAGTGGGAAAATCATCCGGATAGGCTCATACTGTGCGGGAAAAATCACTAGTACTAGAAGCCATAAACAAGCCGCTCACCTGGTATAAAGCATTCGTCTTGACGATTTGTCCCTGAAAGGGGTATTCTAGATAGACGCAAAAGAGATAATTCGCTGCTGTTGCTACTGGGGGTTGCACATGCGCTTGCTTTCTGGCTTTGCATTCAGGGGAAAAGGCGAAGTCGAAAAGAATGAAACATTGGCCGATTCGGTGCCGTTAAGACAGTCTGATACGGTCGAATCAGAGTTGAACGAAACCATACCAAAATTGAACAATTTTGCTCAAACAAAAAGTGAGTCGTGTCCGCCTGCGCCGAAAGAGCCAAAAACGCCGAAGCCGACCCGCGATGCGGCTCGCGATGCCCGCGACACCCGCGGTGACGGCGCACGGGTTGCGCACGTGAAGGAGCAGGCAAAAGAACCGCAGGTGTCTTCGCCGCAATCCATGTTCGCTCAGGATACAGGCGAAGCTGCGTCCGCCGGTGCCCCCGCCGTTGCGCAGAGCCGCTACAAGGCGGGGGCAATCCCGCTGCGGATGCTTGGCTTCGGCCTTTTAATGGGCTGGCATTTCCTGATTCTGTATTTCCCCGAGCTTTCGATGAACCCCCAGCTTGATGCCTGGAGCAGCTTTGTGGGGCAGATCATCTTGAACGGCTCGCTGTGCTTCTCCTTCGCGTTTTTCGGCGTGGTGTTCAGCCGTAACCATGGGTGGGTTGATGCCCACTTGCGAACCATATGCCTGGTGGGCATTGGCGTTGCCATTGTTGGATGCCTGATTTTTGCGCTGACCAGCGCCGTTGATGCGCTCATACCGTATCAGGTCTCCATTGGCGTTATGGGTTTGTGCGAGGGCCTGTTCATGCTGCTGTGGTTCCATTTCTATGCCGACACGCAAACGAACTACACTGTAAGCTACCTGGCCGTTTCCGCTATCATGGGCGGCATCATCTGCTATTTTACACGCCACCTTACCGCGGGACTTCCCATTGTGGTATTCGTTGCCTTGCCTCTGTTGTCCATGCTGCTGTTTTTTCCGTCGATTCAAACCACGGCCTTTCGCGATTCAACGTTGCATGGAAAGGGCATGTCAAGTTGGGAATCTGCCTCGGGTCCGTTTTTCCGCACCACATTGCAGCTAGTGGTGTTCTCGCTGTGCTTCGGCTTTATGCAGGGTTCGGCTGTACTGGAAAATGCGCTGGATTTCCCCGTGGAAAACCCTGTGACGAACCTGGGCTTTTGCGTTGCCGGTGTGATTCTGTACGTGGTGTATCTGCGCTCGCCCGAGCATCAAGACCTTATGCCTGCGCATATCATTTCTATCGTGTTGTTCCTGATTGGCATTACCTACATTCCGTTTGCACAGGGTTCGGCTTCGGTGGTGGTGTCAACCATTGCCATGACGGGCTTCATGCTGTTTGACATTGTTATCCTGGGCTTTCTGCTCAACTTGGTGCGCGTGTTCGACCTTAATGCTGAACTGGTTTTGGGCAGTAACCGCGCGGCGGAATACGGCGCGTTCACGGTGGGTATTGCCTTGAGCGCTGCCGTTTCGCACCTATTCGGTGAATATCCCATGTTTCCGTATTTCGTGACGTGCACGGCGGCGCTGGGCTGCTGTATTACCGTGCTGGTTCTGTTTATTGACAGCGACAACATTTGGGGCGAGCGCAAGGAAAAGCATCGCCAGGTTGAAGAGAAATCCGACGACGATGACGCCATTTCCGAAGGTCCCGGCCGTTGGAAGCTTGCTTGCAACGACATTTGCTGCCGCTACGACCTTTCTCCGCGCGAGCGCGACGTGTTCATGCTCATTGCCAAGGGCAGAAACGCCGAGTACGTCCAAAACGCGCTGTATATTTCGGGGCATACCGCCAAGACGCATATCTCAAACATTTACAAGAAGCTCGATATCCACTCTGTCCAGGAACTTCTTGACTTGGTAGAAGCGGAAAAAGCCGAAAAAGAGAAACTAACGCCGCAAAGGTGAGTGCTTTTCGGGCTTTTGGTACTGTGGGGCTGATTGCTTTTTACCCGCTGCGTTCTTATTATTGGTCACGCCAAGTGCGATTTATCCGTTGGCCGCATGGATAAATCGCTCGATCCTCTTTTTAGCTCGCATAACATGAAAGGCTTGCCGCAACAGGCCTACCCTTTGAAGAATTGGGGAAAAGGGTGCGCTGGCTGCCTTTCGTATCGACGAAGGAGGGTACTTTATGGAAAAAGCCTCTGAAATTACGATGGGACGTCGTTGGTTGATGTTCGTGACGATCTTCATCGTTGGCGTTCTTGCGGCATTCTGCCAGTTTAAGGCACCTGTTTTGTTCGCAACTGAATTTACTTCAGAGCTTGGCTTTACCGACGCAAATATTGGTTGGGTTATGTCGGTGTTCTCGCTGATCGGCGTGGTGTTGGCATTCCCCGCAGGCGGCATTCTTGCGAAGCTTGGCGCAAAGAAGAGCCTTATGATCACCGCCATTGCGCTTGCCATTGGTGCTGGCGCTGGCGCCTTGGCTAACAATGCAACTATGATGCTTGCGACGCGTTTTATCGAAGGCATTGGCATGGGCTTGATTTCCGTTGTTGGTCCTGCTGCTGTTGCGGAAGTTATTCCCCAGCGTAAGCAGGGTCTTGCAATGGGCATCTGGAGCGTTTGGTTCCCTGCAGGTGTTGTTGTCGCGTTCAACATTACGCCGTTTATCTATGCTACGGCGGGCACGTGGCGCGCTGCTTGGTGGTTCGCGTGCATCGTGGCCATTATCGCTTTGGTTTTGGTTGCGGTCATTTACGTTGAGACCAAGCAGGAAGCTCCTGCGGCGGCTCCTGCAGCCGAGGGCGAAGCTGCTCCTGCGGCGGCTCCCGCTGCTTTGAAGCCCGATATGTTTAGCGTTATCTTGATTGCCGTTGTATTCTGCGCATGGAATATCTTCAATGCAGGCGCTATCGGCGGTTTCTATCCTGCGTACTTGGCAGACGTTCATCACATGGACACCCAGCTTGCTGGTTCTGTTGCAAGTATCACGAACATTCTGGTTCTGGCGCTTGGCCCCATCTCCGGCATAGTTGCAGACAAGTTCAACCTGCATAAGAGCCTGATGGTTTTCGCCATGATTGGCGCGGTTGTCATGTTGACGTTTGCGTTCGGTAGCAACCTGACGCTCACGTACGTCTTCGTGTCTGTCTTCAGCGTGTTCTCTGCTTGCTGCCCAACGGGCGTGTTCTCCAGCGTTCCGCTGTACGCACGCGACCCTGCCAAGATCGGTTTTTGCATGGCCATTGTTGCGTTCCTGCAGAACCTGGGCGGCGTTATTGGCTCTGCGGCGTTCGGTCCTTTGGCGGCATCCCTGGGATGGAATTCCGCAAGCCTGTTCTTCTGCGTGCCGGTTGCCGTTGTGGGCCTTGTCTGCGCAGTTCTGATTCGCCCGCTGGTCAAGAAGGATTAAGCTGCAATTTTCAAAGAGACGGGCTTCTTCGCTGTTGCCCTGTTCGAAAACGTGCCCCGCATTTTCGCGGGGCACGTTTTTTTGTGCTTTCGGGGGTCTGCGGATTCTTGGACCTCGATCAAGGAGGTTCGAATGTGGGTCTGCGGCTCTGTTTGGGCGATTGCAGCGTGCAGTGATGCGGGGCAACGTGCGGTGATGTGGGGGGGCAATCGTGAAAAATCGTTCACAGTTATCGATTTTTAAGAGTTAATTTCAAAAAAGTCGCTTTTTTGGATAACTGTGAACGATTTTAAAATGTGCTGGTGGACAATATCGCTTTACGGGGAGATTTGCGTGGCAGAGGGCGCCGCTTCTCGTTGCATTCCGTGTGTACGTTTCTGCCATTTTGGTTTACATTTGGGCAGACGACGCCAATAGCACCAGGTGCAACGCTATAATGAGCTGCTATGAAATTCGATTTCAAAAAACTGCTCGTGGGAGCTGTCATCATTGTGGTGCTCGCCGTGTTTTTCTTACGCGGCGATCAACTGGTGCAATTGTCTGAAACCGTTCAGCAAGGGTCGATGATCCCCCTGGTCGCGGCGGTGTTTACGCAGTTGTGCAAATATGTGGCGCAAAGTTTTGGCTACGTATTCTCTTTTGCGGCGGTGGGTGAGAAAATGATGCCGCGCGCAACGCTTCCCCTGGTCTTTGGCACGTTTTTCATGAATACGGTGGCGCCCTCGCTGAACCTTGCAGGCATGACGCTGGTGGTGGATGACGCGCGCCGGCGCGGCATTGATCCGGGTAAATCTTCTTCGGCGGCACTGCTTATGCAAATCACCATCGACGGCGCATTCGTGACGCTCATGATTGTGGGTTTTGCCATTACTGTGCTGTTCGCGGGCATGTCGCCGTTGTGGTTCATTCCGGGTATTGTGGTAATTGGCCTGGTGGCGGCCATGATTGCCATTATGGTGTTGGGAAACAAGAATCCTGCGTTGCTGCTGCATGTCGCGCGCGCCATTGAGCGTTTCGTGAACAGGGTGCTGGGCTTGTTCAAACGCGGACCGCTTGACCCTTGGGCAGAGCGTATCATCGGCATGTTTTCCGATGCTGCCGGCCTTATCCTGGAAAATCCGAAGCCAGCGTTCAAGGCGTACGGAACGTCGCTTGTTGCGAGCTTGTGCGAGCTTGCGTGCTTCAGTTTGGTGGGCGTATCGTTTGGTGTGGAAGACCCCGTGCTGCTGCTGTGCGGCTACGTTATTGCCACGCTGTTTGCCATGGTTTCGTTCACGCCGCAGGGCGTGGGTTTTGTAGAAGCGGCTGTGGTGGTTGCGTTCACGGCGTTCGGGCAAACGGCAGCTGCGGGAACCGCTATTGGCCTGGTGTATCGCGGCATTGTGTTCTGGATTCCCTTCCTGATTGGCGCGGTGCTGATCACACGCACGAAAACGTTCTCGCGCGGGGACGATAAAGGGGAAGCGGCTTAACGGCTTAAAATCGCCTGCATTGGTTGGCGTTGCTTTCCAGCGTCCCAAGAAGCAACGGCGAGCTGCTTTTGCTTGCGGCCTGTTTGGCTATCCATTTGAGCTGTTTCTGCTGCGCATCGCTCTCCTACAAATAAACTGTCGAAAATCCTTGCTTCTGCATAGGAATAATCTTGTGCGTTTTTGCGTTTGATAGTTGATTTCCTGCATCGTTCGCACTATTATGAATCGCAACAAATAGTGGTAAGTGATTTTTGAAACACAACATATTGTGATTGGAGATAGAAATGCGTGAAGAAATCGATGGCGTAGTATTTGAGTGCGAAGCGGATATCAGCGCAAAAGAAGCAGCCGCATATGTGGCGCGTGCAAAAGAGCAGCATCCGGAAGTATGCCGCGTAGAGGCTCATGTTGACGGCGACGACGTTGAGCTGCATTATTTCGAGCCGGCGCCCGGTTTTGAGCGCATTCGCCGCATTACCGGTTACCTGGTGGGTACGCTCGACCGATTCAACGATGCAAAACGTGCCGAAGAGCGTGATCGCGTGAAGCATCAGATTTAAGCGCGATGCGCGGCTCGCGGCTTGCGGCTCGTGGAATGCAGCGGGGCTGCTTGCTTGTAGGTAAAGCGCGTATGGTTGCGGCTTTGGTGTCGTGGAAAAACAGCTCTGTTGTCGTTTTTGCGCCGCAACTCCGGCTTTGCCGTTGTTGGTGGCGGTTGTAAAACAAGTCGAACCAAAAGAAGCTCCCCGCAGGGAGCTTCTTTGCATTTTGGCGAGCTTGGTTCAAGGCGCCGCATCGACCGCTTCGCAGCACCGAACGTCTTGAAGAGCTGAACTGAAGGGGGGTTAACCGTTAAACACCGGAACGATAACGGAAACCCTCAGTTCATCGAAGTCGAAGTAACGTCCCATGTGACGGGTGTACAGGTTGTCCATGGTGCGCGCAATGCCAATGGCCCACGTGCGGCTGGTAGCGTACTGATGCGCATGCGACATGTTGCCGTATTTCTGCGCCGCGGTAGCATCCCATGCCATCTTCCAGAGCGTGTTTTGGTCGCCTGAGCTGGTGTTTCCCGAATGGATGTAGTACTTGGAAATCCAAGCCGCGCCACCGCGAATGGCGGCCTCGGGCGTGCTCCAACCGTAATACTTGCCAAACGATGCGCCATTTTCGGGGTCGCTGTCAAAGGCGCCAATGCCAAAGAAGTTCAGGTAGCCGCAGTCTTCCCATTCACGCTCGTCGCGATTCCAAAGAAGCCCCTGAGACAGCGGAGAGCAGCCCCATTCGCTTTCGATGATAGCGTGCGCCAACAGGTACGCTTCGTTGATGTTGTAATCCTTTGCCGCCTGGACGATGGTCGCACCCATGCCGCGCAGTTTGCTGGTAATGGGGAAGCCGTAGTAGTCCACGCGCGAACCGCTGTTGTAGGAGTTCTCAACGCCCGTGCAATATTTGTCGATGAAGGCATCGATGGTTTCCGCAGAAATACCCGAATACCCTGCGCCGATGTTGACGAACTGCATGTATTCGGAAGTCGTGTTGTCGAAGCGCGTGGGGTCAAGGTATTCCAAAATGTCGCTCTTGCTGCAGCGGCTTCCGTCGGAATTGACCTTGTAGCCCACTTCCATCTGGGCAAACTCGGAAAGCGAAAGAGCAATGGACTCGTAGTTGTAAATCTCGGAATTGGGCGTGCTCACGCTTAAATCGCTGCGGGGCAAACCCAGCGTGTCGGTCACGTTGTCGCGCGTGCTAATCGATACCACCATGGGGCCGCCGAAGAACTTGATGGTGTTCACGTCGTTCTTATATTCGGCAATGGTGTTAAGCGTGGAATAGTATTCGGGGTCGATAAGCAGGATCACGGAATTGTCGCGTGCCTGCACTGCGCTGCCAGCCAGGCTGTCGGTCATGGTAGTACCCGTAGCGAACGCGGCGTTATTCCAAGAAAGAATCCCCTCGTCAACAGCCCATTTCGCAATCACGGCACTGGTGTCGTACAAAAGCCTGCCGCCCAAACGCACCACGGATCCATTCAGCTCGGTAGCACTCCCGCTGAGCAAGCCGCGCACCACGGGAATGGTTTCTTCCGCAACGGCAGCTTGAAGACCGCCCACGTACGCGCGGGTGAAGTTGCCCGACTTAAGTGCCTTCTGTGAGCTTTCGGGCAAAAGGCCATCGGCGTCTACCAGGAAAACGGGCGCTTTCATCTTGTAAGCGATAGGGGAGAAGGAAAGCGCATCGGCGTAAGAGTTGATGCCTTGCGCAATCAGGCACGTGTCGCTCCACAAGTTGTTTTCCTTGCCATAGCGGAAGATGTCAAGCTGCGTGTCGATGATGCCGCTACCCCATAGACGAAGCGGCTCGCCTCCCGTGGCTGCTTGCACTTCGCTTGCTACTTCTTCGGACAACGCCGCCGTGCCACCGACCAGAATGGGCTTGGTTACGCCGAGCGTTTTAAGTGCCTGCTCGGTTGCCGAGGGAAGGTAATCGAAGCTTGCCAGCAAAATGGGGCACTCAAGTGCGCCGGCCAGAGCCGTTGCGGAAAGGGCGTCGACTCCCGTAATGCCGTTGGCGATAATGGCATATTCGCTGGAGGTGAAGGAATAGAGCGCTTCTGCGGCCGCGGTATCATATTGCATGTCGCCGTAAAGCTCAATGACCTGCGTGTTTGCCGTTCCAACGGTGGAGTCTTCGCCAGAGTCGGATGCAAGCATGGCCATGCTGCTGTACGTTTGTGCGCCCGAAGCGGCATCTTCTTCATCGCCTTCGCTCAGAATCGCGTCGAGCTCATCCAGGTCGAACGACGGCGTGACCACCTTATCGGCGGGAATAAGAATGGGGTTTCCTTCCACATCGCTCGCGGTTTCTTGCGCGGCATAAGCGGCAGGAACAACGGGAACGCAAAAGGCCAGCGCAATCGAGAGAGCCACCGCCAGGCACGTGGTGACCTTGCGCGGTTTCCCTTGCGCAGCGCGCGCGGCAGTGCAGGCGCCTTGCCTGTGCGAGTAACGTTTAACCATGACATGCTCCTTTGGGTTCGTTTAAGGCGTCAATATACGGAAATGCATGAGTTACGTAATGCCTAAATCGGTTCATTTTATCGCGAAGAAGCAGGACTTATCGGTTATTTGTCTAAATAATACAATTTAACCGCGCCTCATGCTTTTATCATGCTTCGCGGTTACAATGAAGTGCTGCAAAAAGGAGCAGGGAAAACGTTTGCGAGCGTTTATTAGAAAGGGTTTGAGAAGCGGGGCGTTTGGATCTTTGAAGTTCACGCAACAATCAAGACGGATCTTAACTGAATACGTTGCACCCCTGCTGGTGTTTACGCTTTTGGCGCTGTGCTCGCATGCGGTGTTTTTGCCGCAGTTTTCCGGCGACCCGTTCATCGCGTTTACCTACGTTGGTGGCGATGCAACGTCGCAGATGATTCCTGCTCTCTCGCTGCTTGAGAATGCTCTTCTTTCGGGTGATCTTTTCTGGTCGTGGAATTACGGCTTGGGCGGCGACCTGTATTCCGAATTTGCTTACTATTATTCGACATCGCCGTTTTTCTACGTAATGTTCCTGGTCAAGTGCCTGTTTGGTGCGGCGGGTGCCGATTTTGCCACCACGCAGGCATGGCGTTTGATTGGGAGCATTGTAAAGCAAACGCTGTGCATGTTTTTTCTGTACCGCTTGTGCCGCCAAGAGAAGCGACCTGCGCTCCTATCGTTTTTAGGCGCAGTAGTCTACGGCTGCTCATTTTGGTTCATCGACAACTCGTTTGCGTTCGATTTCATGACAGATGCCATGCTGTGGCCGCCGCTGATTATCATGGCATACAACCGTTTTATGCGCACGAACAGGCCGTTTGCTCTGATCATCGCCTGCGCCCTTGCAATTGCGAACAGCTTTTACTTCGGCTACATGACGGTTCTGTTTCTGGTCATCTTCGCGCTTGTTTTCTCGCTGCCCGTTTGGGAAAAGGGCGAAGGCGTGGGGAAGGCTTCCGAAGACGCGCCTGAAGGTGCACTTGTGGCACCTGCACCTGTGGAAACGCCGGGCGAAGTCCCTGGTGAAGTGGCCGACAAAGCGAGCACGAAAGTTAGCTCGAAACCCCGGAAAAGCGCAGCTTCGCCGTTTGCTCTTTATGCGCGCCGCATAGGCGTGTTGGCGCTTATCATGCTGGTGGCGCTTGCGCTGGCTGCCGTGGCATTTCTTCCCTCGGTGAAGGCGTTTCTTTCCGCCGATCGCGTGGCGCAGCTGGTGACCATGAGCCCGCTTCCAAAGCTGGAAACGCTCGCCTTGCTGCCCGAGATTTTCTTCTTGGGATATACGCCCGCTTCCGCCATGGACCTGCAGACGTTCGCCTTCCCTTTGGCATTGCTTTTAGTGCCTTTCATTCGCTGGCGCGATGCGTCGGGCGATGTGCGGAAAAAAACGATTCTGGCCGTTATCATGTTGCTGCTGAGCATAAGCCCTGCAGCATCAAGCCTGTTCAGCGGCGTGTCCTATCCTTCGAATCGGTGGTATTTCCTGGTTATCTTCGCGGTTGCCTATGCGTTGCCCGCGTGGCTGGAAACGTTGCTGCGCCAAAAGCGAATCAAGGTGCCGGCGCTGGTGTTTGTTGCCGTGCTGCTGGCGGCGAGCTTGATGTCGCTTGATGCGCGTTGGGCGTTTGCCAACGTGGAGTCGGGATATGAATTCCCCGCGTTTACTGCGGAAATGATGATTCACCTGGCACTGGGCTGCCTGTTCATCGTTTTGTTGGCGCTGTCGCAGCGCTTTCGGGATCAGCGTGCGGCGAAAAACGTGCCGCTCGTGCTCGCTATTGTCGCGTTCTGCGCTGCGGCTGTGCTGATTATGCCGTTTGGCCCCCTTCGTGCGTTGCAGAGTGATTGTGCGCATCCGGGCGTGCAGCGTTACGATTCGTATGACCAGTTGAACGAGTCGTTCGAGGGCAGCGCCGCCACGCAGGCAGCATATGCGCAGCTCCAGCCTGGGGAAAATGAGTTCTACCGCACTTACGACGCCGAAACGACAATAAATCGCGTTTATGATGGCAGCGAAGCGCGCGTGGAGAACCGCTCGTGGATATGCGGCACGTATGGGACCAGCGCGTACAACTCCATGATTCCGCGGTCGCTCAGCCGCGTTCTAAAGAAGTCGTACGCGGTTACGTCCACTACGCTTTCTGCGTCGCAGTATCGTGGATTGGGCAACCGTCTGTTTCTGGAAAACGCTTGGGGTGTGGGATATAAGCTGAACACCGAATACGATGCGAACACGTCGCTAGCGGGATATGAGCAGGTCCAACTCGAAAACGGGCAAACGGTGTGGAAGAACACAAATGCTTGCGGGATCGATTTGTGGTATAACTCGGTGCTTCCTTCTGATGCGGCGTATCGGCTCACGTTTGGGCAGCGGGATGCGTTGCTCTTGCAGACTGCCGTTCTGGAAAACGCCGAAGGCTGCGCGCAAGAGTACGGCATTCCTGTGTTCCAGGGGGAGTCTGCCACGTTAGGCTCTGCTCGTACGGTCGATCTTTCTTCTTTGGCGGTAACGTTTGAAGACTGCACGTTCGAAGGAACCGCTCAGGAATGCACGCTGAATGCGGGCGGGAACAGCACGGTGAGAATTGAGTTGCCCGTGGTTGACGGCGCGTATCTGTTCACGTTTGGCACCGAGAATCCGAATCTGTGGGGCTGCAGTTTCTTCGTCAACGGAACGGAATACTATTTGAGCGCTGCGGAAAGCCGCTGGGGGTATGACCA
>CAKTVK010000033.1 GCA_934623455.1 uncultured Eggerthellaceae bacterium
CTTCTATGGCAGTTGATATGCGCAAATTCGCACACACTGATTTTTACCGGGGCCTTTCGTATTTGACGGAGGGATTCCTGACCGATGATCAGGAGTTTTTGGGAGGCCTTCTTGGGCTGGGTAACCAAGAAGATCAAGATGAGGAAGATGCATAAAGAAGAAAGAGGAGGATCGACAGATGTCCACAGAAGAAACTGTCGAAGCGAACGCTGCCGCTGAAGAGCGTTTATATGCGGGTATGACACGGAGAGATGTGTGCATCGGCGCAGGCGCGGCTATTGCTCTTTTGGCAATTGGTGGAGTGAAATATTTGGGCCAGCAACCGGGAGTGCGACCTCCTGGAGGTCAGGATGAGGACCGTCTGCTTGCTGCGTGTATCCGCTGCGGCAAGTGTATGGAGGTGTGTCCCCACAATATCATTAAGCCGCAACATATGGAGGACGGCGTTTTTGGCACCCGCACGCCGTATTTGTGTTTTGCCGAGGGATGGTGCGATTGGTGTGCCGAAAAAAATAACGGCGTGCCCAAATGCGCAGAAGTGTGTCCGACTAATGCTTTGCTGCTTCCGGAAGACGCAAAGGTTAAGACTACTATTTTGGGAAAAGCAATATTAAAGACCGATTGGTGCTTGGCGTATAAAAGGCAGCTGGAGTGTCGTCGGTGCTACAGTGCATGCCCGTATGAGGCAATCATTCTGGATGCATACGATCGTCCGGTAGTGGATAGCGATCTGTGCAACGGGTGCGGTGCTTGCGAAGCGGCGTGCATCTCGCTGGAGAGCGGATCTATCTCTGCCAACATGGACACGCGGGCTATTGTGGTAGTGTCCGCTAAGGAGGCGTAGAATCCATGAAGAAACATGCTTTACGCACTATTATTCCCCTAATCGTCCTGCTAATTATTGCATGCGGTTACGTGGCAAACCTTCCTATAGGTAACATTTCTGCCTTTGGCTGGGATACTGTATCTCTCTTGTGTCCGCTGGGTGCTTTGTCGTCTATGTTGGCAGCAAAGATGATTGCGCCCCGTGCATTGATATCACTTGCTATTGCTGTGATATTGGTTTTGATATTTGGGAAAGCCTTCTGCGCTTATATTTGCCCAACGCCTATCATCTCGAAATTACGCCAAGCGATTAGGAAAGAAAAGCCTGACGTCAAAACAGACCCCAAAAATAACCCGCTGTCGGACTCCGAAAAAAAGTTGTTGGAAGGCTGCAAGGGCGGATGCTCATCGTGTGATTCCTGTGCTGACGTGCGTAAAGGCGCTATCGACTCGCGTCATTTCGTGCTAGGCGGCGCACTGTTGTCTGCATTGGTTTTCGGGTTCCCGGTTTTTTGCCTTGTTTGTCCTATTGGCTTGACTTTCGCAACCATTCTTTTGATGGTGCTGCTCTTTGGCGGTGGCGATGTAACTATAGCCGCGCTGGTGTGTCCCGTTATCCTGATTCTGGAAGTGGTAGTGTTTCGCAAATGGTGTCATAAGATTTGTCCGCTGGCTGCTCTTATGAGCCTGGTGGCGAAAGGCAATAAGACGTTCGTGCCTACGGTGGATACCGAAAAATGCATCGATTGCGGCAAGTGCGCTCAGGCATGCGCCCAAACGATTGACCCCCGCCATGCGGAGAAGGGCAACGCCATGAGCGAATGCACCAAATGCCGCGCCTGCGTTGAGGCATGTCCTACGGGTGCCATTACCATGCCGCTTTTATCGATGAAGAAAACGAAGGTCCTGGCTGAAGTTGAGTCCAAGACCGAAAAGCCAGTTGAGAAATAGTAAAAAACGAGCAATCCTTAAGGCTCCTGCGACGCGGTTGCGACCAGGAGCCTACGATGGGCATTCCAGGCGAGGAACGGAATAAACCTGGCTGGAGAGAGCCGTTCCTTGTCTGAAATGTCCATCATCGTGGCGTACTTAAAAAGAGAGGTATTCATTATGCTTGCAGAATTGCCTTTTGATTGTTCGCAGAGCACCCGCATATTGGGCTCTAAAGGAGCGGGAAAGACCCGGCGCCTTATCAATTCGGTTGCAGAATACCTGGGTGAGGGTGGAGATCCTTGTCAAATCGTGGTGGTGTGCGCAACGCCAACGGCTGCAACACGATTTGCGGAATGCTTGCATGCGGCCTGCGGTAATGTTGAACTTGTCGCTCGAGTGCGGGTTACTACCGCAAGACAATGGGCGCTGGAAATTCTGGATTGCCCTGAAGCATATGCGGCTACGGGACGTCGTGCGCGCATGATAGCACCTTTTGAAAAGGCGTTCGTGTTGGAGGATATAAAAACGTGCGGGATGCGTCCAAAGCGTCTTAAAGAGATGTTGAAATTCTTGGAGCGCGGTTGGACGGAATTCTCGGACGAGGACCCCGACTGGCTGATAGGCGATGAAGAAAAGAGTCTGCAGGATTTTTATCGAGACAATCTTGCCTTTTATGAGGCTATGATCGAGCCTGAAATTTGCAATATGGCGTTGAAATATCTGAAGCACAACTCAGATGCTTTAAGAACCGCGCGCGTCAATGTGGTGCTGGTTGATGACTTTCAATTGATGAATCGAACTTCGCAATTACTGACTTGCTTGCTGGCGCAAAAACACCTGGTTGTTACCATCGATTCTTTAAATACGGCTCCCGTATTCGATTCGTATCCCTATGCAGCAGGCATCGAAGAACTTGAGCAATGGGTGTCTAATACGGAAACCCAGCAGCTTGGTGGCTGCAAACGCGGGGAAGCTATAGTCCGGATTACGCAATCGGTTATCGCAAACGGAGCCATGCAGGAAAGCCTCTGCAGCAAACCGACGGAAATCAAGGTAAAGCCCGGGGACTTCCAACTTCTAACGGCCTCTACGCCTAAGCGTGAATTCCAAAAGGTCAGCGCATGGGTCGCAGATCTAATATCGCAGGGAATTAATCCACAGGATATCGCAGTGGTTCATCCGAGCGTACCTTCCTGGGGCAATTACGCCATTGAAGCTTTGCGTGCAGCGGGGTTCAAAGTGCAAGCCTATCAAGACGTTAGAACGTTGGGCGGCGATGTTCGGAATCTTGCGTCTTGCGAAGCAATGCAACTGGCAAGTTTGATACTGCTTGCGGGGCAACGCGATGACAGCATGGCGTGGAGGTGCTGGTGCGGCTACGGCGACTGGCTGACCTCAAGCGCGGTGTTTGATAAGCTGAGACGCTATGCATTTTATAAGAACCTGAACCTCTACCAAACACTGGATTTAGCATCGAAACACCAATTGACCTTGGATTGCTCGAACGACGTTGAAGTGGTGGCTGAAGGTCTTGAAACGGTCCTTTCGCGATACGAAAGCGCGATACGTATGCTGGAACGGGCACAGGGGATGAAAGGTTTTGATTTAATACACTCGTTGGCGGAGCAAAGCGCACTAGGGGACAAGGCTTGCTCCAGGGTGGAGCGACTCTGCGGTGGCTTTACTCAATCGATGGACGTTTCTGCCGTATGCAATGCGTTGCGAAACGCTTTGACGGCACCAGCCCTTTCGCGATGTCTTGATGCCGTTTGCGTGGGCCCTTTTGGCGTTTTGTGCGGCTTGAATCCCCAGGCGGTACTCGTTGTAGGCATGGTTAACGGCTTCTTTCCTGAAGGTGATTATTTCAACCAAGGAGTTACCACTATCGATAAACAAACACGGATACTCCAACAAGATACGGCGCGTTTCTACGTAATGGCATGTTCCGCTGAGCGTATCCAGGCGTTTAGTTGGTTCAGGCAAATTGAGATGAATTTAGCTTACAAGATGAAATTGAAAATAGAGCGCATTGGTTTGAAGTCGGGTCAAAAAGTTGCCTCGCTGAGTCCAAGCAAGCTTTTGGATTTAGTGCCAACTGAATAGAAGTTGCTCACCGTATAGAATGCTTTACGGATTCGAAGAGAAGACCCGCTGAGATTTTCGGCGGATCTTCTCTGTGGAAGCGGATAATCATCGCTGCAGGTCGTAGAGTTGATCGGAATTGATTAATTTGCTCACTTTACGAAACATAGTGTCGGGACGGTTGAATTCGACGGATGGCTTATTCATGTAGTAGGCGTAGGTTTTTCGCTCTGTTACATCCTGAATTTTCGCTAGGGGATAAAGTTTCAGTGCCTTAGTGGGACAGATATCCTGACAGCAGCCGCAACCGACGCAGAGTGCGGGCATATGTGTTACGCCAAGTTTTTCGCTGTCTATCTTGAATTTGCGCAAGGCTCCTACGGGGCAGAAATTTGCGCACATGCAGCAAGTACGGCAGGTTTCGCGGTCAATGGCTACGCGGTTGAAAAGACGTAAGTGCAAAGTGGTCTCTGGTTCGGGATGGTATTCTTGTGCCAGAGCGTCCAATGTCAAGAGAAGCTGTGCACGTCGTACGGTGTCGGCCTTCGGCAGCGTGCCATCGTCAAGCACGTGATAAGACTTTTTTTCATCCGGGGCGTTATCTGGCAGGATGTCAGATAACGTTGCATTGGCGATGATGGCTGCTACTTGTTTTGATTCACTGCGCATGTTCTTAAAAAACGCGCGTTTGCTTTCGTCGAATTCGCTTTGCTGCTGACGTCTTACGACCGAGGGAAGTTTACCACGAAGCTGTGTTTTGCAAGGGCTGCCCCAGGCACTCAGAAGCTCTTTCGTGTTATGCACGACAGTTTGCGCTTGCGCGCCCGAGGTGTTGCTGTCGCATGATGAGCATTCCCCGTGGGCCAAGACAATGGAGCTTGCGCCGCCTTGAGCAATGCGCACAAGGATAGATTCATCTATGCGTCCCAAGCACGGGACAACCAGTATTTTGTCGGGATCGACCAGTTCTTGTGCGCGGGCGTAAAGGGCTTGGCACATTATGGTTACGACCCCTTCGGAAGCTTCGGATATGTTGAGCGCCGCTTCGACTAATTGCGTGCTGTTTTGCTGCGTTGATCTGAACACTTCTACGGGACAAGCGGCTATGCAAGCACCGCATCCCGTGCATCTGCTCCAGTCTATATCTAGAATGTTGTCGTTGCACTTGATGGCATGCGTGGGGCATGCGTCTATGCAGGCGTTGCAAGTGGCGTTGCGGTTTCGAATCTTGACGCATTGTTGGGCACGAACGTCAAAGTCCTTGCTGCTCATGGCAAGAACAATGTTTGCAGCTGATTCCAGTTGGGTCATGATTGCTTAATACCTTTCGAATTCTTCATCCACCAAATCCATTAATTCTTGCTGGGAATGCACGCCGAGTTTTTGATAGATACGTTTGCGGTGGGTGGTAACGGTGTTGTACGAAATAATCAGCGCTTCCTGGATGAATGCGGCATTGCGGCCCTTTGAGAGCATTACGAAAATCTCTTCTTCTCGTTTAGAAAGGCCGTATTGTTGCGCAATCTCGCTACAGTGGTCAAGAAAGCGGTGGTGATGGTTGCTGGGTAGGATGCGGGAGATAAAATCAAGGTCATGCTCGGTGAATACACTCAGGTAGGTCATGACCAAAATGCATACAGCCATTGTCTCGCAGACAATAAAGATTAGGGGCGTGTGGGGCAGCAGCATATCAACACTTTGGCCAACAATGAAACCCACGGCACCGCCGCTGTACGACATCCCAACCGCGAAGAGCACCACTTGGAAAGCGCTGTGCTCTCCCATCAGGCCAATAAGAAAAACGGCACCAGTCCAAGAAAGCATCATCAAAAGCACCGTAGTGCCGCTTGTAAGGGCGTAGGGAATTATTTTAGACCCTTCGCCGAACGCAATCTGCGTGAAAAGAACCGCGCATAAGCTGGTCAGCAACGCAACGCGATATACATAAGATAAACGAAAACGTTTGGGAATGAGCGCCAGCATAATGATGATGACCAGAACCGTAGCAACTACGGCTACGGTACCCACTGCATGCATCTGGCTAAAAAGCGAGCTGCCGGCAACGTTTACACCTCCTCGTATGAGCATGGTGCGCGCCCATTCGAGCACCAGACGCCAGGCGAATATCAAAAGGCCAAAACGAATGAGCAGCTTGCGCCGCTCTGCGGTTTGCATATCCTCCGCTTTTATTGCATTTTGATCGCCGATGAGTTCAATTTTGCAGTTATCGCTTACCGTCAATGTTACACCGCACATGAGCGCGACGCCCATGGCGAACATGGCTGCAGGAAGCTCTTGCATGAGCGACGAAACGCCCAATATGATGGCGGTCAACCCAAAAGCTATAACGCAGAAAGAGAGGCGTTCCTTGTAATCTAGCTGCGAGAAGCGATTCCCCAATATACCAAACAGCATAGCGGCGGCAACAGCGGTCAGAATTGCCCCGATTGGAACCAAAAACCATAAGGTGCTCTCACTTATGCTCGAGAAGGAGAGAACAACCGATCCAATACCAAGCAAAGCTGCCAAGGGCAACGGTAGGACTCTGCTTTCAACGAAAACGGAAGATGCCTTATCCTGCCTATAAAGCATGACGCAGCAGAGGGCAAAAGCAATGGCTTGGGCGACGTATGAACGGTTAAGGGCAGATTCGGGGCCATCAAAGCTTTCAACGTAAGCCGTTACGCTGCAAAACATGATAAGGAACCACGCTGAAAGACAGCCAACACTGATTGCCAATGCGGCGTTTCGCACAATGCGCTTTTTGTCGCACTGTTGTGTGCCTCCTTGCTCAACCGCGAACGCTTGAGACAGTCCGCGAACAATGCGTTCTCCCATAATCGCCCCCGTTTGACCCCTCGAACCCCTACAAAAAGACTATACCCGTTTAACAACCGTGGCGTAAAGTAGAAAAACATGTCGTTTTCCTACCTTGACCTGAGGTTTATTCAAAATACCCTTCAGAAGGGTATGGGCTATTTCAGGGTAATCACCCTAAGCTGTGACGCTCTTTTTGGGATTTGCCTTCGCCCGAGTGGTTACTTATTCAGGCCCGCTCTTTATGATCCAAAGCATATAGAACGGCGGAGGGTTCGTTCTGTGAAAAGCGTAAAAGAAGAAGGAGGAGGAGGTATGGCAAAGTTCTCTCTCACTCGCCGAGGTTTCTTGAAGACCGCCGGCGCGTGCGTTGCGGCATCGGCGGTAGCGGGTGCTGGAACGGCTACGGCCTTGGCAGAGACCTCGGAACCTGCTGCCCAGGAGGTGAAGCGCGTTCGTACTTGCTGTCGTGGTTGTGGCAAGATGGAATGCGGTGTCTGGGTTACGGTTGTTGATGGTCGCGCCGTCAAGATCGAAGGCGACGAATCGGCCTTTGCATCGCAGGGCAACTGCTGCACGAAGTCTCAGGCATCGTTGCAGGCTTGCTACCATCCCGCGCGCTTGAAGCACCCCATGAAGCGCACGAATCCCAAAGATGAAGGGGATCCCGGCTGGGTTCGCATTACTTGGGATGAAGTTTGGAAGACTCTGTCCGCCAAATTTGACGAGCTGAATGCAAAATATGATGGCTCTAGCTTGTTTGGCATGGGCGGCACCTCTCGTATCTGGTCCATGGCACCTTATGGCGCCCTGGGTTCTGGTATGGGTGGATCAAACAACGCTTATACTCCCAACGAAGTTTGCAAGGGTCCCAGATGGCATGCAACGGGCGTTGTTTCAAGCAATGCGTTTAGCTTTATGTCTGTTGTTGACCGCCCCAAGGTTTACGTGCAGTGGGGTGGCGCTGGCGAGCTTTCCAACTACGACGACTCTTGCCGTACCGTTGTAGACACCGCTGCGCGCGCTACTACGTATATTTCCGTTGACCCCCGCAAGACCAATCTTGGTCACGATGCCGATATCTGGAATCCCGTGTTCCCCGGCACCGATGCTGTATTGGCTTTGTCGTGGGCGTATGTCATCATCGAGAACAAGCTCTACGATGAGATATATGTAAAGAAATGGATGAACGCTCCCTTCCTGGTTGTTCCCGACATGGATCGTACGGACTGCGTTGTTAGCGGTGGCCGTGGTGGCGATACCGTTTACCACACGCGTATGCTGAAGGAATCTGACTTGAAGGAAGGCGGCAGCGATCGTCGCTTCATGATCTGGGACACCATTGGTCAGCGTCTGACCTATCTGGATTCCACTACCGGTTGTTTCGAAGGCGAGAACTGGACTCCTTCTACTAAGGGTCGTCAAGCATCTCAGGACTTGCCCGCAGGCGTTGTGCAGGGCTTCGTGCCCGATGCCACCGGCTTTGGCGTTGAAGATGGTTTCGAAACCCCTATTGATCCTGCTTTGGATGGCGAGTACGAGGTCACTCTGAAGGACGGCTCCGTTCATAAGGCATATCCGGTTTGGAAGCTGTTCCGTGATTCGATTCAGCAGTATGAGCCTTCTTTGGCTGCGGAAATCTGCGGCGTTCCTGCCGATAAGATTATTGAAGCTGCAACCGCTTACGCAACTCGTGTGGATCCTTCTACTGGCTACGGCAACGGCGGCATTCAGTATATGCTTGCTGTCGAGCATGCGGGCAACTGCATTCAGAACTGCCGCTGCATCGATTTGCTGACCGCAATTACCGGCAACTACGACACCCCCGCAGGCATGCGCGGTCCTACCACCTTCAGCTTTGACGGCGAACTTGTTGGTGGCATGCCCGATATGTTTGGTACCACTCCTTCCTCTAAGCTGCAAAAGTTGGGCTACGATCGTTTCCCCTCTTGGAAGTACGCTGCGCCTGCGTGGTCTGACGCAGAGGCCCTGATGGATGCCGCTCACACTGGTGAGCCTTATCCCATCGTTGGTGGTTTCTGCATGTCTGGCGACATGCTGTCCATGGGTAACTCCAACTGGAACTGGGAAGCTTTGAAAGGCCTGGAGTTCTGGGTTGTTGCTGACTTGTGGTTGACTCCCACTGCCGGCGCAGCAGATATCGTTTTGCCCGTTTGGCACTGGCTTGAAGTCAATTCTCCGCGTAAGAGCCAAGGTTCATCAGGCGCTGCTGGCGCTACCTGTCGTGCCGTTGAACCCCCTGTCGATTGCAAATGGGACCCTGAAATCACCATTGGCCTGTACAAGTGCCGCGGCTATCAGTGGGCACCCGGTGAAACCGATGACCAGAAGTGGCCCAACTGGGAAGGCGTTTGCGATTCCGTTTTGCGCGGCACTGGCAAGACTTGGAAGCAGTTCTCCGAAGACTTCCAGAAGAACGGCTGGATTGATTGCAAGAAGGAAAATCCTGACAACTGGGGTACCTATCGTCGTTTCCAGACGGGTGCTCTGAACAATGGCAAGCCTGGCTATCCAACGCCCACCACGCGTCACGAGATTTGGTCCATCAAGTACGAATCCGTTGAGGAATACAACAACAACGAGTATACGATGCCCAACTTCATTGAGCCTCCCCAAAGTCGTAAGAGCCGTCCTGACCTGTATGAAAAGTATCCTTATACCATGACCACTGGTCGTCGTATTCCCGTGTACTTCCATTCTGAGCACCGTCAGCTTCCTTGGTGCCGTGAGCAGTGGACTTGCCCTCGCGTGGAAATCAACCCCAATATGGCCGCTCGTTTGGGTATTAAGCAGGGCGACTGGTGCTGGATTGAAAGCCCGCATGGCAAGATTCGCCAAGTAGCCGACTTGTATTACGGCATTAAAGATGGCGTTATCAACTGCGAGCATCAGTGGTGGTTGCCCGAAATCGAGGCAGCAGGCCGCGGCTTCGAGCTTGTCGCTATCAACTGCCTGGTTGACCGCACCGCGCAAGATCCGCTGGTTGGATCTTCTAATCTGCGTGCTTACCCAGTGAACATCTATAAAGCCACTCCTGAAAATTGCCCCAATGGCGTTGTTGTGCCCGTGGGATACGATGGCCAGGAAATGATTCACGATTCCAGTGATCCCCGTTTGAAGGAATGGTTGCCTACCTATGAAGGGAGGGACGAATAACCATGAGTCGTTACGCTATCGTTACTGATTTGGACCGTTGCGTTGGCTGTTTGGCGTGCTCCGTTGCCTGCAAAGTGGTCAACGATGTCCCGATTGGTTCTTATTGGAACAAGGTGCTGCGCGTGGGTCCCAATCCCACTCCGGGTGGCTGCGGTGACTGGCCCGAAGTTGACTTGTACTTCCTGCCTTTGGGATGCCAGCATTGCGAAAACCCTGAGTGTGTGTCGGTGTGTCCCACAGGCGCTTCTCAGAAGATGGAAGATGGCACGGTGCAAATTGACAAGTCCAAATGCATTGGCTGCCAGTTCTGCGTTATGGCTTGCCCCTACGGTGTTCGCTACTTGAACACCGATGAGCGCGTTGTTGAGAAATGCACCCTGTGCGCACAACAAACCGCCGAGGGCGCTTTGCCGCAGTGTGTTGCTCAATGCGGCGGTCGCGCACGCTTCTTTGGCGATCTGGATGAAGGCCTGGACTCCTTTGTTGGACCCATTAACCCTGGCTCTAGCGACGCTACTTACGACGAGATGCATGCAGCGCGTGTGAAGATGAACGATTTCATCAACCCCTATACCGAGGACCAGGTGTACTCGCTTCCCGAGGTTGGAAACGGCCCGTCTTTCCGTTATATCCTGCGCAACATGGAATGGAAGGGAGTCAAATAATGGAACTTCAATGGCCTTTGATTCTCTTTACCGTTTTCGTGGCTTGGTCTGCTGGTTTGTTCGGCGCTCAGTCCATCGCTGTCCTTAAGGGCGAGGGTCTGAAAGCCCAAGTGACTTCCGTTATCGCTTCGGCTGTTTTGCTGGTTATCGGCGGCATTGCCGTATTCATGCACTTGCAGCACTGGGAGCGTATCTTTAATGGCTTCGGTCATATCACTTCTGGCATTACTCAAGAATTGATTGCCATTGTGGTATTGGTGATTATCATGGTTATCTTTTTCATTCAGGCTCGCAAAGCTGATGGGAAAGTGGCCAGCTGGGTGGCAATCGCCGGCATTGTGGTGCCCTTGGCGCTGATTTTCGTGATGGCTCATTCTTATATGATGCCTTCTCGTCCTGCGTGGGATAGCATTGCTTGGATTCTGGCTGTTTATGGTAGCGCCTTCATTTTGGGTCCGAGCACCTTTGTGGTAATCGTTAGCATGGTGGATAAAGATGATCCCTTGAAGACGGCCACCATGGTCGCTATGGTCGGTGCCATTGTTGGTGCTATCTTCACCGTGGTTTACCTGTTCTCCCTGCAAGGCGTTTCCAGTGAGTTCGCAACCGTAGGTTATTACTTTGATGTAACTCATCCCACCAACGAACTAATTGATCTTGCCGCCATTACCGGTGTATTTACCGGAGATAAGGCCTTCTTGACCTGGGGCGGCGTTGTGATTATTGGTTGCGTGCTTCCTATTGTTTTTGCTGTCATGGGCAGGATGAAAGGTAACTGGAAAGTCTGGGGTGCCGCAACCGTTGTCTGCGGTCTGGTGGGCGCTATCTGCGTTCGCGTGCTGTTCTTCCAGATGGGTTATCTGTTCTTCATGTTCTTCTAAGGGTTCTTTGCTTGCTTTGTTGGGCGCGCAGCCTGTTCCGTTGCGCGCCTGCGGGGAATTTTTTTTACGCGACCACCGAGCAACGCGCTCGTATTAGTCGAAAGAACCGTTGAATGGGCCGCTTCTCTCCAGCCTGCTTACAATCTGCGGTAACCCGTTTGGCGGTTCGAAATTATTTGGCCTATGCTCCGCCTAAAGCAAATGGCCGAACTACCAGGGACCCCGCAAATGCGAGGTCCCTGTTGTTTTTTTGTTGACAAAAGGTGGGGTAATTTGTCAACAAGGGGCTCTTTGCCTGAAGTTTTGGATTATGCCATATCGGCAAGTTCAAGGATAAGGCGCTCGGTCTTTTCCCAGCCCAGGCAGGGGTCGGTGATGGATTTGCCGTATACGCCATCGCCGATTTTCTGCGAGCCGTCTTCGATATATGATTCAATCATGAAGCCTTTGACCAGGCGTTTCAGCTCGGGATTGTAGGCGCGGCTCTGCATGACTTCCTTGGCAATGCGTATCTGCTCCAGCGGCTTTTTGCCCGAGTTTTCGTGGTTTGTGTCCACGATAACGGCGGGGTTTTCCAGACCCGACTTCTGATACAGCTCGTTGACCAGCATCAAGTCCTCGTAATGGTAGTTCGGCTGGCTCTGCTTGTGCTTGTTTGCGTAGCCGCGCAGAATGGCATGCGCCAGAGGATTGCCCTTGCTGGTGCATTCCCAGCCGCGGTAGATAAACGTATGGCTGTGCTGAGCTGCGGTGATGCTGTTCAGCATAACGGAGAAGTCGCCGCCGGTGGGGTTTTTCATGCCCACAGGAATATCCAGCGCGCTGGACGTCAGGCGATGGTCCTGGTTTTCCACCGAACGCGCGCCCACGGCAACGTAGCCCAGCAAATCGTCCAGATACTTGTAGTTGTCGCAGTACAGCATTTCATCGGCGCAGATGAAACCAGTTTCGGTGATAGCGCGCATGTGCAAATCGCGGATGGTCATGATGCCTTTGAGCATGTCGGGTTTGGCCTCGGGGTCGGGCTGATGCAGCATGCCTTTATAGCCCAGGCCTGTGGTGCGCGGCTTGTTCGTGTAGATGCGCGGAATGAAGTAGATCTTGTCGGATACTTTTTCCTCAAGCTTTGCCAGGCGGCTCAGGTAATCAAGCACGCTATCTTCGCGATCGGCCGAGCAAGGCCCAATGATAAGCAACAAGCGGTCGTCGTTGCCAGTGAAGATATTGGCAATTTCTTTGCTGCGGCGCGTGAATATCTCATCTACCAGGGACGTTGTGGGCTGCAACTTTTTTAGCTCTGCGGGAATTGTCAGTTTGCGGGTGAAGTCGGCATTCATGAGTTCTCCTTTAGGGGGTATCGCTTTTCTGGGCGGATACTATGTCCTTCCAGAAAAGCTCTTAACGTTGCTCAACAATCTAAAAAACGGAATCGGTGGATGGATCGCGGAGTCAGTTCGCGCGGCGCGGATTCGAGCTGGCCTTCGTCCATCTGGAATCGGTGGCATTTCGGCTGAGGCGATACGCCTGTCGTGCGACCGAGTTGGCTGATTGTCCAACGAAGTGGAGCGCGAAAAGGCGTAGCGACCAGCCTAAATGTCACCGATCGAACCAAGCGCGGCGTTCAGTGGACACTCTCATCGCCGCACGCATTCCTTCCACGTCATCGTTCGCCAGCATGTTGCGAAAGTCCTGGAACACGGAAATAAAGCGATCCATCTGCGCTAACAGTTCCTTCTTGTTCATCATGAACAGCTCGCTCCACATTTTGTCGTTGATGCGTGCAATGCGCGTTAGATCGCGAAACGAGTCGCCCGTGTAATCCACCAGACTGTGGTCATCGCTGCATTCCATAAGCGACACAGCAATGATGTGCGTGAGCTGCGACACAAAACCAATCATCTCGTCGTGCTTTTCCGGTGACAAAACGGCAATGTGATTGAAGCCTAAAATCATGCCTAAGCTGCGACACCACTCAATGGCTTCGGGCGTGTTTTTCTCCGTGGGCACCACAATGTAATTCGCATCGTGGAAGATGTGCTCGTCGCTATTCTGCACGCCGTACACTTCTTTGCCCGCCATGGGGTGCGCGGCAATGAACTCGACGTCGGGGCGCAGCATGTCCTGAATATCGTACACGATGCAGCTCTTTACGCCGGTGACGTCGGTGAGCATAGCGCCCGGCTTCAGGAATTGCTGGTACTGGGCAATCCATTCCTTGAACACGGTGGGATACAGACCGAACACCACCACATCGGCGCGGGAAACCACATTAGGCTCAACGGTGGTGTATCCTTCGTCGATGATGCCGTTTTCCAGGGCGTAATCAATGGACTCCTGGTTGATGTCGATGGCCGCCACGTGAAAACCCAGGCGCTTAAGTGCCCGCGCGTAACTGCCGCCAATCAGGCCCAAGCCCACAATGAGTATGCTTTCTTCACTAATCCACTTCATGTTCGTCCTCCAAACAAAGGTCAACGCCCAGTTGCGTCAGGCGTTCAAAATAATTGGGGAAGCTCTTGTTCACGGCTTGCGCGCCGGTAATGGTGCCGCCTACCGCGCAGGCAAGCGTTGCAAGCGCCATGACAATGCGGTGGTCGTTGTGCCCATCCAAGGGAAGGGAAGGCGCACGCAGCGCTCCCGGCTGTACAACAATGGTGTCCGTGTCGTTACTCACGGCAACGACAATGCCGAATTTCGCGAGCTCTTGCGCCATGGCCTGCCCGCGATTGCTTTCCTTGATGGCAAGGCGTCTGCAATTCGTGAAGGTGGCGCCGTTGTTCGCCGCGGCCACCGCCATAAGGACGGGGCCTAAATCGGGGCAGTCCGCCAAGCTGATGGTGGGCGTACCTGCGGAAAGGGCAGGGAAAAGCCCCTGGTAGACGCGGTCTCCCTGCAGGCTGTCCGCGCGCAAGCCGGTAACATGCACGGTGGGGGCGACGGTAAAGGCGGGGTTATTGGCGGCGGCTGCTGCTTCGGCGGCCGCAGTTGCTCTGGCGGCTGCGGTTGCGGTTGCTTCGTCATCGGCTGCAGCATTTGCTGCGGGTGCCGTAGACGGTACTGCTCCACCTGCTTCCGCATGCTGTGTCCCCACATAATTAAGGGCTTCCAGGAATGCGGCATTCGAGTAATCGCCTTCAACGTGGGCGGTGATGTTCTGGTAACGTTGGTTGCCGGGAATGTGCAGCGTTGTATCGTTTTCCCAGTTCACGCGTACGCCGAAAAGCGAAAGCGCCTCGATGGTCATATCGATGTACGGACGGCTTTCCACAGGCGGCACCACATTGATAGTGCTATCGGCGTCAAGCAACGGCAGCGCGAACAGCAGGCCGCTGATAAACTGGCTGCTAATGTTGCCGGGAATGGTAAAAGTATCGGCATGCAGCGGTCCTTGCACGTGGATTCCCTGGTCATCTTGGGAAAAACGAAGGCCCTGCTGCCGACAGATGTCGCGATAAACATCCATCGGTCGGCTTAACAGCGTGGCGCTTCCCGTAAGAGTAAGCGGCTTGTCCTGCAGCAGGCACAGGGGCACGAAGAAGCGCAACGTGCTTCCGCATTCACGGCAGGGCAGCACGTCGTTTTCGCGCACCGAGTTGGGGTCAATGCCGTAAACGGTGGTGCAATCACCTTGACGGGTGATATTCGCGCCCAACACGTTTAAGCAGTCGATGGTCGCCAAAATATCTTGGCTGTCTTCAAGTCCGAAAATCTTGCATGGTTCCGATTCGTGCGCAAGACCTGCGCAAATAAGCATGCGATGTGCCATGCTTTTCGATGGCGGCGCGTCAACGTTTCCGTGCGGCGTGCTCGGTTTGATAGTTACGCGCATGGCGCGCCTTCTTCTGCGGCTGGTGTGTTTCCAGTGCCCGCTTCTGCGGTGGTTGCATCTTCGGCATCCACCGCGTCTTCGGTGCAGGGCGCAGTTGCGTCTTCCGATATGCCGCGCGCAAGGCTCACCAGCAAATCCATGGCTTCCAGGTATCCGTTGAAACCGTGGCCCCAAATGGCGGTCACGCACGCCGATCGCACGTAGCTGACCTGGCGAAACTCTTCGCGTTTATCCACTTGGGAAATGTGGACTTCTACGGTGGGAATCTGCACCGCCTTCAGCGCGTCAAGCAGCGCCACGCTGGTGTGCGTGTACGCGGCAGGGTTCAAGACAATGCCATCGACGTGCGAAAAATAAGCGTCTTGGATTTTCGTCACTAAGTCGCCTTCGTAATTCGATTGGTAGCATTCAACGGATATGTCCAGTTCAACCGCGTGTTTTGAAATCAAGGAGCAGAGCGCATCGTAGGTCTGCGCGCCGTATATTTCGGGCTCTCGAGTGCCCAACATGTTCAAATTGGGGCCATTGATCACCAGTATTTTCATGAGAAGTGCCTCTCTTCAATGCATTGGGCAACGCTCGCGGCGCTGCCATTGACGGGAATCGTGAAATCTGCGCAGGCAGCGTAGGCGGAGTATCGCTCGTCGTAAAGTTGCACGAGCTTTTCGGCGGAGTTGGAAAGCGGTCGATCGTTCGTGGGAATCAGCTGGTCAACGGGACGATCGATGAAATACAGCGTTCCGTTTTGGCGCAACGCCGCCACGTTTTCCGGACGAAGGATAGCGCCGCCACCGGTGGAAATGATGCAGCCGGTGTTTTTGCCTGCTTGGGCAATCGCTTGCGCCTCGATGGCGCGAAAGACGTCTTCTCCTGTTTCGTTGATGATCTGACCAGGTGTTTTACCGGACATTTCACGGATTACCCGATCGGTGTCGATAAACGTGCGACCGGTTTTCTCTGCAAGCAGCGTACCGACGGTCGTTTTTCCGCAACCGGGCATACCGATGAGCACGATGTTGCGTTTTTTGCGCTCAAGCTGCCTGAAGATGCGGTCGCACAAGGCCGTGAGCTGCGCTTTTGTGGTAGGGAAGGGTGCGGCTGCGGTGTTGGAGCTTGATGCGGCATTTGTATCTGCGTTCGCGTTGCCGTTGGTGGCTGCTGCATCGGCGTCCCGTGCGGCGGAGGCACGGTTATCGGCTGCCCCGTCTTCGCCTTCGCCGGCGGCTCCCATGAAGCGCTCCGCCGCGATGACCGCTTGCGCAACCAGCATGTAGAGCCCACCTGCCGATGGCACGCCCGACGCGCGCCCTTGCTGCACCAGTGCCGTTTCAAGGGGGTTGTATATCGCGTCGATTATGCCTTCGAGCTGCGGAAACGCTGCAGCGTTAATAGCCCATTCGCCGTTGTTGGGAAACATGCCGCTGGGCGTGGTGTTGATGATTATCTGCGCATCGGTGTGATCGATGTAGGCTTGCGCATACGTAATCACGTCGGCAAAATCCGCGCCCGTTTTCACCGTGCGGCTCAATCGAATGGTGTCTGCTGCGCCTGCCGCACGTGCCATGGTGCGCGCCGTTTTGCTGGTGCCGCCCGTACCGCAGATAAGCACTTTCTTTTCGCGCAGGTCAAGGCCGAGTTTTTCGACAAGTGCCTGCATTCCCGCCAAATCGGTGTTGTAGCCGCACAGCTTGCCGTTGCGGTTGACAATGCAATTGACCGCTCCGATTTCGGCAGCAAGGGGGTCGATCTCGTCCAAATAGGGCAGGACGTCTTGTTTATACGGTATGGTCACGTTAATGCCGCGGAAGGCGCGCGCCTCCATAAACGCAGGGAAATCCGCCGCCTCCACGGGATGCAGCTCGTAGCGATACCAGCCCAAACTCTCATGAATTTCCTGGGAAAAGCTGTGGCTCAGCGGCATGCCTATCAAACCGTATTCCATCGTTATTCCTGTTCAGAGTTGTGTTCGGTGGGGAAAACTTCGCCATTTGGTGTTATGGTAACCTCGTCTGCCGGCGCTGTCGTTGTTGTCGGCGTTGTTGGCGCTGCGCACGCCTCGCCCTGCGCAAGCCAGTCGGTGCCATAGCGCAGCGCCAGCGCATCGCACAGGACAAGCGCCACCACGCTATCGACCACCACGCGCGCGCGATGGATGATGGCGGGATCGTGGCGTCCCTGAATTTGCAGCGTGGCGTTTTCGCCGGCAAGAAAATCAACCGTTTCCTGCGGCTGGAAGATGCTCGGCGTGGGCTTCACGGCGCAGCGGAACTGCAGCGGCATGCCGTTCGAGATGCCGCCGTTGATGCCGCCGTTGTTGTTCGTTTCCGTGATCACGCGGCCATTGTCTGCCATGCGAAATGCGTCGTTGAAGCGGCTTCCCGTGCTGCAGGCCAGGTCAAAGCCAGCGCCGAATTCCACACCCTTTACGGCGGGAATGCTGAACAGCCCATGGGAAAGCAGGCTTTCAAGCGAATCGAACCATGGCTCGCCCACACCTGCCGGCATGCCGATCACGGCCGTTTCCAAAATGCCGCCCACGCTGTCGTGCGCGGCCGCTGCCGCTTCGATTTCTTCTTTCATGTTCGCTGCCGCAGTATCGTTGATAGTTGCGAAAACGCGCTGGTCAAGGTCAAGAATCTGCTGTTTGAGCGCGTCTGTATCGGTTGCAAATGCTTCATCGCGCACTGACCCGCATTGCGCGATGTGCGTGCCCACGAAAATGCCACGCGCCTGAAGCGCTTGCAGGCAAATGGCTCCAGCGGCCACCAACGGCGCAGTCACGCGTCCGCTGAAATGCCCGCCGCCGCGGTAATCTTCGAAGCCGTGGTACTTTGCGAACGCGGTGTAATCGGCGTGTCCCGGACGCGCCAGCGCGCGCGTTGCCGCGTAATCTTTACTGTGCTGGCTTGCGTTGGGAATCAGAATGGTCAGTGGCGTGCCGGTGGTTTTCCCCTGGAAAACACCGCTCACAATGCGGAAGGGGTCGGCCTCTTGTCGCGCCGTGGAAATGCGGCCGCTGGGTCGGCGCAAGTCGAGCTGATGCGCGATAAACGCCTGGTCAACAGGGATTCCAGGTGCCAGCCCGTCCAGTACGGCGCCCAGCTCGGCACCATGGCTTTCGCCAAACAGCGTGATGGACACGCTGTTGCCAAACGTGTTTTTCATGGGGCTTTACGCCTCCTTTTCCTGGATGAGCGGCAACAGTTCGCCCAGTGCTTCGGCGGTTGTTTGCTCTATGGTGTACGTTCCGATTTCAGGGACGGTGATAATCGTTACCCCTGATTGACTGCTCTTTTTGTCGTGCTTGATTGCTTGCGTCACCGCGGCGGCGTCAAACGCACGCGTTGTGGGCAATCCTAAAGCGTGTAAGACGGGGATAAGACGCGCACGCACAGGGGCAGCGCACAGCGGAATCATTCCCAACGCAACGCATTCGCCGTGATAAAGACCCTGTTCGCGGCCGTCGGTGGGGGCGAAGGCGGGGGCGGCACATGCGTCGGCGGCGAAGGCAGCATTGCCGGCAGATGCGGAAGTGCCCGCGTTCGATTCGCCGTAGAGCGCTTGTTCGTACGACTCAACGCCGTGGCCAATGGTGTGCCCAAAGTTCAAGATCTTGCGCAATCCCGCTTCGCATTCGTCCTGCTCAACAACATGTTTTTTCACGCGAAGCGACCGCTCGATAATGGTTTCCAGGTGCAGTTCAAGCGCTGCGTACGCGGCGTCTGTGCCGCTGGCGGCATTACTTGCGTCTGGATTCGTAGCGTCGTCCGCAGTACCGTCAAGCACGTCCGCCGCGCCTGTTGCGTCCGCGCCGGTGTCTACGCCGGTCGTGTCCGCCGCTTCTGCATCCGCGCCCACACCTGCGTCGGCGGTAAAGCCGCCCGCGGCAGCCGCTTCCTCAAACAGCGTAAACAGCTGCGCATCGGAGGTCAGTGACATTTTCACGGCTTCTGCAAGGCCGTTCGCAATTTGGCGACGCGGCAGCGTGCGCAGCACGTCCAGGTCAATGAGCACTTTTTTCGGTTGATAGAACGCGCCGACCATATTTTTGTATCCACCCAGGTTAATGGCTGTTTTTCCGCCAATGGAGCTATCGACTTGCGCAAGCACCGTGGTGGGAATGTTGTAGAAGTCAACGCCGCGCATGTAGCTTGCGGCAACGAATCCCGCAAGATCGCCCACAATGCCGCCGCCCACGGCAACCACGCAGTCGCCGCGCGTGAACTGCGCTTCAATCATGGTTTGCAGCAGCTCACCGAATACTTCCAAGCTCTTGCTTTGCTCGCCTTGCGCCACAACGGTCAAGTGCGCTTCGGCACATTGATCGGCCACGGTGTGAGCGTACTCCAGCGGCACGCCGCTATCGGTAACAACCAGCACTTTGCGGTCAAGATTGCATAGCGCGCTCGCCTTTGCCAGGCAGCCGCGCTCAATTACAATGTCGTAGGCGCGCTCGCCCAGACCAACGTTGAGAATCATTCGTTGTCCTCCAGGGGAACTTCCATGTTGTAATGGCCGATAATCTTAATCTGCGAGCAGTGTTCCTGCAGCTCAGAGAGCATGCTTTTACCCGTTTCGGACGACTCGTCGCCCTCCGCTTCCACGTAAAAGTAGTACTGCCACGGCTTGTTTTTCAGCGGATGGCTGCGCAGCGCGGTCATGTTGAACCCGTGGCGCGCAATCACGTTGATGGCGTTGGCCAGTGCGCCGGTTTCGTTATTCACGGCGAAAAGCATCATAAACGTGCTGTTCGTGCGGGCGCGCGAGGG
>CAKTVK010000034.1 GCA_934623455.1 uncultured Eggerthellaceae bacterium
ATGCTGTACGTGATAGGGAATCCGCAGTGCCTGCGTTTAGGCTTGTCCATTGTGGGCGCGCGTAAAGCAACGCCGTACGGGAAGGGGTGCGCGCAGCGTTTTGCCGCACTTGCGGCACGTCAGGGGATACCTGTTGTGTCGGGTGGCGCACGCGGATGCGATAGTGCTGC
This sequence comes from uncultured Eggerthellaceae bacterium, assembly GCA_934623455.1. Classification (GTDB taxonomy): domain Bacteria; phylum Actinomycetota; class Coriobacteriia; order Coriobacteriales; family Eggerthellaceae; genus CAKUOV01. The sequence goes on from CAKTVK010000034.1 coordinate 171, forward strand.
TCATCTGGGCGCGCTTGAACACCATGGCTCCACCGTTGCGGTGCTTGGCGGCGGGTGCGATAAGATTTATCCTGCGCAGAACAAGGCGCTCTTCCAACGGATAATCGATGAAGGCGGTGCAATTGTCTCTGAGCAAGAGTGGGGTTTCGAGCCGCTTCCTTATACGTTTCGCCTGCGAAATCGCATCATTGCAGCGCTCTCAAAGGCAACGCTTATCGTGGAAGCAGGTTTGCCATCGGGCACGTTTTCTACCGCCGATGATGCATTGAGTCTAGGACGTGAAGTAATGGTGGTGCCCGGTGCTATTACGGCGCCGAATTCGAAGGGTGCGAATCGCTTGCTTTTTCAGGGCGCCGTGCCCATTGTGGATGATGAGACATTCTTAGAAGCGCTTGTCTCCCTTTATCCACAAGAGTTGAAGGAAGGCGTATTGGCGCGTTCCTCGGTTGCTGCGAGGGAAGCGGATGTCGCTCAGTTATTTGATGACCCGCTTATCAGGGCTCTTATTGCCGAGCCGCTTGACCAGGAGCAAATCTATTCGTTTGCTTTGCAATATTGCGGAAAAGAGAATCCTTCCGCTTGGGCATCGGTTCGTATCGAAGAAGCGCAAGATGCTGGCTTGATAACGTGTTATCCCGATGGAAGCTATGGGCCTCTGTTGTGATGGCGGGTACAGCGCGTGTTTGAAACCTGCATTTCTTCTTGACCGCCGCCTGTATCGGCTGATTATTTGCTATGCTTTGCCCTATGGAAAAGAAAGTAAAAATAATCGGTGGCGGTCTTGCCGGTAGCGAATGCGCGCTGCAGCTTGCTTCTCGCGGCGTGTCGGTGACGCTTGTTGAAATGCGTCCCCAGAAAAAGACCGATGTTCATAAAACTGATTTACTGGGCGAGCTTGTTTGCTCGAACTCGCTAAAGGGCAAGAACCCCGATTCTGCAGCGGGCATGCTGAAAAGGGAACTTGATAAGCTGGGATCGGTTCTTTATCGGGTGGCGCTTGAAACGGAAGTTGCAGCGGGCGGTGCCCTTGCAGTGGATAGGGAGCTTTTTGCGCAAAGGATTACCGAGCTTGTTTGCTCGCATCCCCTGATTTCCCTTGAGCGCAGGGAAGCAAGCGACTTGCAGGCCGAAGCCCAGGGCTTCGATGCCCTTGTTGTTGCAACGGGGCCATTGACCAGCGATTCTTTGGCTGAATCTCTTGGTAAGGTAACCGGTCTTGAACATCTTGCGTTTTTCGATGCGGCCGCCCCTATTGTCATGGCCGACTCTTTGGACATGGATATCCTTTTCAGGCAGAGCCGCTATGAAGAGGGGTTGGGGGATTATCTGAATGCTCCGTTCAACAAAGAGGAATACGAGCGGTTCATTGACGAGCTTTTGGCGGCAGAACGCGTTATCAAGAAAGATTTCGAGACGAAAGATCTTTTCCAGGCATGCCAACCGGTCGAGGAAATTGCGCGAGCGGGAAGGGATGCCCCTCGTTTTGGTGCGCTGAAGCCCGTGGGATTGATCGATCCGCGAACGGAGAAGCGTCCTTGGGCGGCGGTGCAGCTTCGCGCGGAAGATGCGCATGGCAGCTGCTATAACTTAGTGGGATTCCAAACCAACTTGACGTTTCCCGAGCAACGCCGCGTTTTTCGCATGATTCCCGGTTTGGAGCAGGCGGAGTTTGCGCGTTACGGCGTTATGCATCGCAATACGTTCGTTGATGCGCCGAAAGTTCTTGATTCTAGGTTGAACATGACGGCTGCATCTGCGCAAATGGGTGTTCCCGTGTATCTTGCAGGGCAGGTTTCCGGCACAGAAGGGTACGTTGAGGCCATCCGCTCTGGTTTGCACGTTGCGTTTGCTGTTGCGGCGCGGCTTCATGGTAAGACGCTTCCGTCGTTGCCGAAACACACGGTCTTCGGGGCGCTTTTGGATTACGCCACGAATCCGGAAACGGTGGATTACCAGCCTTCGCATGTTAACTTCGGCATGCTCGAGCCGCTTGACCCGCCCATTCGTAACAAGAAAGCGCGTTATGCTGCGTATGCTCAACGAGGCAACGCTGCGCTTGAGGATTATCGCAAAGCGCTTTGTGCTGCAGGACTTCTGGCGGAATAATGTGATAGGCGCGATAAGTGGGGCAGCTGAGCAATGCAAAACGATGGCGAACGAAACGATGAATTAGAGGAAATCGCCAAGGGGTTTCTTGCTTTTTTGAGTGGGCAGCGCAATTACTCTGCCCACACGGTTCGCGCTTATGAGACAGACGTGCGCGCGTATTTTCGGTATGCGAAGCGTTCGGAATTCAATGCGCTTGCTCCTTCTACGCGCAATGTGCGGGGATATTTGTCCGATCAGATGAACGTGGGATATTCTCGCAAGACAATCAATCGGCGATTGAGCTCGTTGCGCACGTTTTTCCGTTGGCTCAACGTTTCCCAGATATCATCGTGCAATACGGTAAGCGCTGTTCGGGGTCCCAAGATTGCGCATCATCTGCCTCATGTCCTGTCAACGGCAGAAATCGACGCATTGTTCGCCGTGCTTGAAGATGATGCGTGTTTCGGAACCGACACAGAAGAACCGGAGGCGCAATCCTTTGCGGCCACGGCGCCTACCAACGTAAAAGAAGCCCTTGCTTTGCGCGACGAGGCGATTTTTGAAGTTCTCTATGCAACGGGCGCACGTATTTCAGAAGTGGCAGGACTCACGGTTTCAAGCGTCAATTGCAGCGCTGCTCGCATGAGGCTCATGGGTAAAGGATCAAAAGAGCGCGATGTTGTCCTCCATGATCAATGCGTAAGCGTTCTTGAGCGCTATTTGACTTATGCGCGCCCTCTTCTGGCTGCGAAAAACAGCAGTTCATCGGGCGATTCTGCAGCGTTTTTTCTGTCGAAAAGCGGAAAGCCGCTTTCGGCCGATTCCCTGCGTAAGATCTTCAAAGAACACGTGCTTGAAACGGGGCTCGATCCTTCTCTTTCGCCTCATGCGATGCGGCATACGTTTGCAACGGACATGCTCAATGGCGGGGCCGATCTTCGAACGGTGCAGGAATTGTTGGGGCATGCGAGTCTTTCCACAACGCAGATTTACACGCATTTGACCTCGGATCGCCTGAAAGCGGCTCACGCGCAAGCGCATCCACGTGCATGAGGTGCACAACAATTCGGGTGCTCTTTTGTTTCCCTGTTCAATCATATCGGAGACAATGAAGTCTTGAACCGTGCTGTGTGTTGTCGTGATTCTGCGGAATAAAACACGTTATTTGTTTTGCATGAAATAAACAAACAAATGTTTGCTATTTGGGGGTATAATGTGCCCCTGAAAAACGAATGCGATACAAGCATATGAGGGAGTAATCGTGGGACAAGATTCCATTGTCATTAAAGGTGCGCGCGAGCACAATCTTAAGAATGTTGATGTTACTATTCCGCGTGATAAGCTGGTTGTTATCACGGGCCTTTCGGGCAGCGGTAAGTCAAGCTTGGCGTTTGACACCATTTATGCAGAAGGGCAAAGGCGCTACGTTGAGTCGCTATCCAGCTATGCGCGCATGTTCTTGGGGCAAATGGATAAACCGGATCTTGACAGCATTGATGGTCTTTCACCTGCGGTTTCTATCGATCAAAAGACCACAAGCAAGAATCCGCGTTCAACAGTGGGTACCACAACCGAGATTTACGACTACCTTCGCTTGTTGTTTGCGCGCATCGGTATTCCTCATTGTCCCGAATGCGGTCGAGAAATCAAGTCGCAAACCACCGATCAAGTAGCCGATGAGATTCTTTCTCTGGGCGATGGCCAAACAACGAAAGCCATGATTATGGCGCCGGTTGTTACGGGTAGAAAAGGCGAGTTCACAAAGCTTTTCGCCGATTTGGCGAAAGAGGGCTTTGTGCGTGTACGCATAGATGGCGAAGTACATAAGCTTGATGGCGAGCCGCTTACGCTGAATAAGAAGATCAAGCATTTTATTGATGTTGTGGTCGATCGCGTTGTTTTGAAATCCTCGGCAACAAGTCGTATTGCGGAAGCGGTTGAAAAGGCAACATCTTTGGCTGATGGCCGCGTTTTAGTACAAATCTTGGGAGAGGAAAGCTCTGAGCCGCGCGGTTCGTATGTTTCCTCGGGCGCTACGGGTGGTCTGGCTGAAAACGAGCATGTGTATTCGTTGGCGCTCGCTTGTCCTGAGCACGGCCACTCCATGGATGATTTGCAGCCGCGCGATTTTTCGTTCAACGCGCCCTATGGCGCCTGCCCAGAATGCTTGGGCATTGGTACGGCCGAAGAAGTGAATGAATCTTTAGTTGTACCCGATCCCTCGCTTTCGATTGCACAGGGTTGCTTAGTGCCATTTAGCACCGGCAATTATTACCCCCAGGTTCTGCGGGCGCTTTGCAAGCATTTAGGCATCAGCGACCAGATGCCCTGGGAAGATTTGCCGGTCAAAGCGAAACGTGCAATCATGGATGGCACGGGTGAAGAGAAAATTCGCGTTGATTACGTGACGGTAAGCGGACGCGATACGTATTGGTTTATCACGTGGGATGGCGCGCGCGCCGCCATTATCCAGCGCCGCGATGAAGCATCAAGCGATAAGCAACGCGATAAGTTCAACGCATATTTCTCTCAGCATCCTTGTCCGTCGTGCCACGGAAAGCGTCTGAAACCCGAAATTCTTGCCGTTACGGTGGGTGGAAAATCCATCAACGAAGTAACGGAAATGAGTGCGCGCGATTCGCTTGAGTTCTTCCGCTCGCTGGAATTTGAGGGACAAAATCTTGCCATTGCGGGCCCTATTGTCAAAGAGATTGTTGCTCGCTTGAAATTCCTGGTAGATGTGGGACTTGATTACTTGACGCTTGATCGCGCAACCGCATCTTTGTCGGGTGGCGAGGCGCAGCGTATTCGCCTTGCAACGCAAATCGGTGCAGGGCTTATGGGCGTGCTCTATATTTTGGATGAGCCCTCCATTGGTTTGCATCAGCGCGATAATGACAGGCTTATTGCCACGCTTGAGAATCTGCGCGATTTGGGCAATACCGTCATTGTAGTGGAGCACGACGAGGACACCATCCGAAGCGCCGATTACGTTATTGACATGGGTCCGGGTGCCGGAGAAAACGGCGGTTATCTTGTTGCTTGCGGTACACCCGAGCAGGTGCAGGCCACCCAAGGGTCTATTACCGCCGATTATCTGAGCGGACGCCGCAAGATAGAGGTTCCTGCCACGCGTCGCAACCCAGAACGTGGCTGCATTAGCCTTTCAGGCGCGCGCGTCAATAATCTGAAGAACGTCTCAATCGATATTCCGCTTGGCACGCTGTGCGTGGTAACCGGTGTATCGGGAAGCGGCAAAAGCTCCCTTATCACCGATACATTGGCCCCCGCGTTGGCAAATCGCGTGAATCACGCGCATAAAACGGCAGCACCCTACAAGAAGCTTCTTGGGGTGGAAGCTATCGATAAGGTCATCAACATCGATCAAAGTCCCATTGGTCGCACGCCGCGTTCGAATCCGGCAACATATATCGGCCTTTGGGATGACTTGCGCGCTCTCTACGCGTCAACGAACGAAGCGAAAGCGCGTGGTTACGCGCCAGGCCGTTTCTCCTTCAATGTGTCCGGCGGTCGCTGCGAGGCATGCAAAGGTGATGGACAGATAAAAATAGAGATGCACTTCCTGCCCGATATTTACGTTCCCTGCGAAGTATGCGGCGGTTCGCGCTACAATCGCGAAACGTTGCAAGTTACGTATCGTGGCAAGAACATTGCAGAGCTGTTGGATATGACGGTTGAAGAGGCGCTTTCCTTCTTCCAGAACATTCCCAGCATCAAACGTAAGCTCCAAACGCTTTTCGATGTGGGCTTAGGCTATATCCGTTTGGGTCAGCCGGCAACCACGCTTTCTGGCGGCGAAGCGCAGCGCGTAAAACTTGCGAGCGAATTGCAGCGCAGGCAAACAGGTAAAACGTTCTATATTCTGGATGAACCTACAACGGGCTTGCATTTCGAAGACGTCCGCCAGCTGCTGGTGGTGCTGCAGCGCTTGGTGGAGAGCGGCAATACTGTTTTAGTCATTGAGCACAACTTGGATGTCATCAAATCTGCCGACTACATTATCGACATGGGCCCCGAAGGCGGCGATCGTGGCGGCAAGGTTATTGCTACGGGTACGCCCGAACAAGTTGCTGCAAAGAACGTGGGCTATACCGGCAAGTACATTGCGAAAATGCTTGAGCAGAAGTAGCAGGAATGCGGTCGATTGCTCGTGGGTGCGACAATGCTCGTGGGCATGGCAGGCAGGTATTCGCGAGTAGCAGGTAAGGGCTCTTCTAGGCTTGAAACTGCTGCTCTGGCACTAAAAAAATGCCGCTGACGGTGAAATCAGCGGCTTTTCTGTTAGAGCGTACGCGTTTCGTTCGGTTTAGCAAACGCCCTGAGCAATCATGGCGTCGGCAACTTTCTCAAAGCCGGCGATGTTTGCGCCCATAACGTAATCGCCTTCATGGCCATAACGCTTTGCAGCATCGTCGATGGCATGGTAGATGTTGCACATAATGCCGTTGAGCTTGCTGTCCACTTCCTCAAACGTCCAGGACAGATGCTCGGCGTTCTGGCTCATTTCCAGGCCGGAAACCGCCACGCCACCTGCGTTTGCAGCCTTGCCAGGGAAGAAGACCACGCCGTTGTCCTTGAGGTACTGAGTTGCTTCAAGCGTGGTGGGCATGTTCGCACCTTCGCCCACAATCTTGCAGCCGTTTGCAACCAGGGCCTGAGCGTCTTCCAAAAGCAGCGTGTTCTCACGTGCGCAGGGAAGAGCGATGTCGCACTTGAGCTTCCAAACGCCGCGGCCGTCTTCGGCAACGAATTTTGCGTTCGGACGATAATCGGTGTACATTGCCAGCGAAACACCCTTGTCATGACCGGAGCGCTTTGCGTTGTAGATTGCCTCCAGCGCCTCAACGGAAATGCCTTCTTCGTCAACAACGTAGCCCTTCGTATCAGACACGGCAATAACGCGAGCACCCAGCTGTTCAGCCTTTTGAACTGCGTAAATGGCAACATTGCCGGAACCATGGACAACAACCGTCTTGCCTTCAAAGGAGTCGCCCGTGCACTTCAGATGCTCGGCAACCATGTAAACCAGGCCGTAACCGGTGGCTTCGGTACGGGCAAGCGAGCCGCCGAACTGCAGGCCCTTGCCGGTCAAAACACCAGACCACTCGTTCACGATGCGCTTGTACTGGCCAAACAGGTAGGCAACTTCGCGGCCGCCTACACCCAAGTCACCCGCGGGAACGTCGGTGTTCGGGCCAATGTGGCGATACAGCTCGGTCATGAACGACTGGCAGAAGCGCATGATCTCGTTGTTGGACTTGCCCTTCGGATCAAAGTCCGAGCCGCCCTTGCCGCCGCCCATGGGCAGGGTGGTCAGGGAGTTCTTCAGAATCTGCTCAAGACCCAAGAACTTCAGCATGCCCAGGTTGACGGTGGGGTTGAAACGCAGGCCGCCTTTGTAGGGCCCAATGGCGCTGTTGAATTCAACGCGATAGCCGCGGTTTACTTGCGCAACGCCGGCGTCGTCGATCCAAGGAACGCGGAAGATAATAACGCGCTCGGGTTCAACGAAGCGCTCCAGGATGTGATTCTCCTGGTATTCGGGATGCGCTTCCATAACGGGCTCAAGGGTTTCAAGAATCTCGGTTGCAGCTTGAATGAACAGGGTCTGCTCGGGGTCTTTCGCCTTGACCATTTCAAGAACGTCTTGTACGTAACTCACTTTAACTCCTTTTACACGAAGTATGCCAAGACACTCGCTTGGTATTTTCACTGATGGCAGTATGGTTCATTTTCGTCAAGATGCGCGCCGTTTTAACAAACCATTAATAAAGCGTTTCGTTTGCGCGGCGAACGCGTTGCAGCGGCGTTAAGCGGCAAGTGGGATGGCGAAATTGTTGACAAAAGGTGGGGTAATTTGTCAACAATGCGGGTGCAGGTTTTGCGGGGCATGGGTCTGTGCGCGCCATACGTGCGCGTGCGGCTGGTATACTAATCCGCATGAAAAATACTACGGAAAACATAACCGAAAGCGCACCTGGTGACAGCATGTCAGGCGCGCTTGACGGCGCCGGGGCAAACGGCCTTGACGGCGTCACAACAGACGGCCTCGACGGCGGTCCCAGCTGTGCTGCAGCGATCGTGCAAGAAACGCTTCAGGAAAAACTCACGCGTTTGCGTGGCGAGCTTGATAACGTGCCCACGTTGCCGGGCGTCTATCTGTGGAAAGACGCAGAAGGCGCCGTTATCTACGTTGGCAAGGCAAAACAGCTGCGCGCCCGCATGCGCCAATACGTGAACTTCCAGGACGATCGCGCGAAGATTCCGCTGCTGGTGGATCAGATTCAATCGTTCGATTACATTGTGGTGGAAAACGAGCATGAGTCGCTTGTTTTGGAAAACAACCTGATCAAGCAATATGCGCCGTTTTTCAATGCAGACTTCAAAGACGACAAAAGTTATCCGTTCATCGCGCTCACTACGGGAGACGTTTTCCCCGCTATCAAATATACGCGCGAGAAGCACCGCGAGGGAACAAAGTATTTCGGCCCCTTCACCGATAGTCGCGCGGCGCGTGAAATGGTGGACATTGCGCGCCGTGTGGTGCCGCTGTGCTCCGCATCGTGCGCGGAATGGCGTCGCATCAAACGCCTGACCGATTGCGGTTCGCTTGATGCGTTTCTGGGAAACGCGGGCGTTCGTCCGTGCTTTGACAGCCATGTGGGCTTGGGGCCGGGAGCCTGCTGCGGCGGCATTACGCCCGAGCAATACAAGGAAAACGTCAAGCGTATCCAGCGGTTTTTAGCGGGCAATCACAACGAGTTTATTTCCGAGCTTACCGAGGAAATGACGCAAGCGGCTGGTGAGCTGGATTTCGAGCGTGCGGGGCGCATTAAAAGCCGCATCGATACCATCAAGTCGCTCTCGCAAAAGCAGCATGCGGTGATAGCGCAGAATCTTTTCGCCGATGTCATTGGGTTCTTCCGCGAAGAAACCATTACGGGCGTGCAGGTTTTGATGGTGCGCGAAGGACGTATCATCAACAACAACGAGTTTATCTTGAATAAAGGCACAAACATCGTTGACCAGGACTTATTGCATTCTTTTCTGTTGCGTTATTACGATGTGGCCACGTCAATTCCGCGCGAGGTGATTGTTCGCACGCTCCCCGAAGACGATGCTGCCATGAGCCAGTGGCTCACCGACAAGCTGGCAAGCAAACACGGCGCGAAAGTGCATTTCGTTGCGCCCGAAAAAGGGGAGAAAGCCGACCTTCTGAACCTGGCGGAAACGAATGCGCGTCATGCTCTGATGCGCTATAAAGTGCGCACGAACTACGATGACCAACGCATCAATAACGCGCTCCTTCAGTTGGAAAGCGCGCTTGCCTTAGAGCGGCCGCCGCACCGCATTGAGTGCTTCGATATCTCCACGAATCACGGCTCGTACACGGTGGCATCGATGGTTGTGTTCGAAAACGGAAAGCCGGCGAAGAATCAATATCGTCGTTTCAAGATAAAAGCCCAGCTTGACGAAGCGAACGATTTCTTGTGCATGCAGGAAGTCGTGCAGCGCCGTTATTGTGCCGAGCGTATGGAAGACCAACGTTTTGGCTCGAAACCCGACTTGATCATTCTTGACGGTGGCCGCCCGCAGCTCAATGCCGTGCTTGAGATGTTCGATGAAATGGGCATCCACGATATCGCGTTGTGCGGCTTGGCTAAACGCGACGAAGAGCTGTTCGTGCCTTGGCAGGAAAGCGGCCCAGTGGTGCTGCCTGGCGGATCAGCATCGTTGTACCTGGTCAAGCAAGTGCGCGACGAGGCGCACCGCTTCGCCATTACGTTTCATCGCGAGCTGCGCGGGAAGGGCATGACGCTTTCCGTGCTTGACGAAATTCCCGGATTGGGACCAGTGCGCAAGAAAGCGCTGCGTAAGGAGTTCCGCTCGTTTGCGCGCTTGAAAGCGGCGTCGCTTGAGGAGCTTCAGGCGGTGCCCGGCGTGCCCGATGAGGTTGCCGAGGAGCTTTACAAGGTGCTGCGGCAGTATAATGACAAACAGGCAAGCGAACAGGAAGGAGATTCCCATGACGATTGCGAATGACAATATAACGGGCGCCCCGAAAAAGCAGGGCGTTTCCGACCAGCGCTCGAGCGAGGCGCAGCATGTGGAAAGCGTTGTCGAAGAAAATAAAATGCCGAATCTTGTGATTATCACGGGTATGAGCGGCGCGGGTCGCACGGAAGCGATGCACGTGTTCGAAGACATGGGCTATTTCTGCGTGGACAACCTGCCGGCACCTTTGATTGCCGATCTTGTTGATTTGCGCGCGCCCGACGCTCAAGGCGCTCAGAAAACCTATACGGCGGTGGTGTGCGATGCGCGCAACCATATTTACTTCGAAAAACTCACGCATATCATCTCTGAGCTGGACAAAAAAGGCGTGGATTACCGCATCGTATTCCTTGATGCCGCCGATGAAAAGCTGGTTTCGCGCTATAAATCGTCGCGCCGCAGACATCCGCTGTGCGATGACGGTTCTAGCATTGGCCAGGGCATTGTCCGCGAGCGCATGCTGCTTTCTTCGGTTGCGAAGCGCGCCGATTACATCATCGATACAACCGATATGTTGCCTGCTCAGCTACATAATCGGTTGCGCACCCTTTTCGGAAGCGAAGAAACGCGCAAGACGTTGAGCGTTTCGGTCTATTCGTTCGGCTTCAAGCACGGCGCCCCCACCGATGCCGACGTGGTGATTGACGTGCGCTTCCTTCCGAACCCGTATTACGATCCCGAGTTGAAGAACCTTACCGGTTTGGATGATCCGGTGCGCAAATTCGTCATGGATTGCCCCGAAACCGAACTTTTCAAGAAACGTTGGTTTGACCTGCTTGATTGCGTTATGCCCGGCTATGTTTCCGAAGGCAAGCAGCAGCTTGCGATTGCCGTGGGCTGCACAGGCGGTCAGCACCGAAGCGTTGCGCTGGCGGAAGCAACGGGCGATTATCTGAAAACGCACGGTTATCGCGTCAGCGTTGCGCACCGCGACCTTATGAAGGCGGAAACCGCGGCCTCGCGCCGCGTGAAGGAAGACGGCGGCGTTGATACGCTTCCCCATAACAGGTAAGGATGCGTTATGCCATTGTCTCATTTCACTCATGATCCATCGTTGACGTCCCAGTTCAAGCCGTTGACGCATGCGAAACACGAAAGCGAGCCATCGGCTGGCAACCCGCTTGCGGGCAAGCGCGCCGTTGTAGTAGGCGGCGGCACGGGCGCCCCCATGTCCATTCGCTGCCTTTTGAGCCTGAACTGCCAGGTAAACGCCGTGGTAGCCATGGCAGACGATGGCGGCTCCACTGGCGAGCTGCGCAAACAAGCGGGTGTGACGCCTCCAGGCGATGTTCGTAAGTGCTTGGCGGCATTTGCGGCGCACCCCGAAGATACGTTCGCGCAGGCGTTCAAATATCGTTTCCCGTTTGCGGATAACCATGCGTTGGGGAATTTGCTGCTTGCTGCGTTGGAAGATGCTTCGGGTTCTTTCCCCGAGGCCATTGAGATTTGCGAGCATCTTCTTCAAGCGCGTGGTCATGTGCTGCCGTCCACGCTCACCCATGTCGAGCTTGCGGCGTCTACGTGTCAGGGGCACGAGGTGCGCGGGCAGGCGTGCGCATGCCATTCGTCGGAGCCGCTGAATCGTGCGTGGCTGCATGCAACGCGCGAAGGGGAGCGCATTGAGCCGTATGAGCCGGCGCTTGACGCGTTGCGCAAAGCGGATTTCATTGTTTTAGGCCCCGGCTCGCTGTTCACTTCGGTTATCGCAAACCTTTTGGTGCCGGGCATTGCGAAGGCGATTTGTGAATCGAACGCGTACGTGATATATGTGAGCTCCATTTCTGATGCGCAAGGCGAAACGCGTGGATTTGGCGTGAAAGACCAGGTGGAAGCGTTGCAGATGCACGGTATGGGTTCGCGAATCAATTGCGTTTTGGCCGATGCGCCTCGTTCGGGCGCCCAAGCGAGTTTTCCCCAGGGAATGCGCCGCGTTTCCTTGGGGCCCGATGATCGCGCGTTTCTCAGGGAGCAGGGAATTGCATACATGACCAGGGATTTCTACAACTTTGAACACCCCGGTTGGCATAGCGTTTCCGTGTTGCGCAGTGCGTTGGGCAAATCCATGGGCAAGGCGCTTGAGCGTGCGGTGTCTCAGTCCGCAAGTTGTGCTGCGTCGCAGACACCGGGTCGTGCAACGCAGCAAGCGCAGGCTTCCCAGCAGCGCCTTCGTGCAAGAAAGACGTTGGGGAAGGCGCAGAAATAATGGCGTTTACTTCCGATGTTAAAGATGAGCTTTCGCACGTGCGCCCTGTGTGCACGCATTGTCAGCGCGCCACGCTTGCGGCGCTGGTACGCATTGACGGCACGCTGTATTTGAGCGGTTCGGGCAAGTACCGTTTGGAAGTGGTGACCGATTCCGTGAGCATTGCGCGCTTGACCAAGCAGCTGCTCAACGATATTTACGACTTGCAAACGAATCTTACGATTCGCCGAAGCGTTTTGCATCAAACGCCAAACTACCTGATAGAAGCACCGTATCAACCGCGTCTTGAGCAGTCGCTACGCGATATGGGCGTTCTTTCCGAATCGGGCGGTTTGGAAATGCATTTGCGTCCCTCTATCATCAAGAAGGAATGCTGCGCCGCGGCGTATCTGCGCGGGGCGTTTCTGGGCAGCGGCTTCATTGCAAATCCGAAGGGCAACTATCACTTCGAGATTACATTTGCCGCCGAGCCTATTGCCGAAGACGTTGCGCGCATCTTCACGGAAAAAGGCATTCCTGCGCGCATTTCGCGCCGACGCAACACCTACATCGTCTACCTGAAAAGCGGCGATGCCATTGCGGACTTCCTTGCGTTCACGGGTGCACACACCAGTGCGCTGCATTTCGAGGACGCGCGCCTTTACAAGAGCATCCGCAACGACGCGAACCGTGCGACGAACGCGGAAATTGCGAACCAACGCAAAACGGTGAACGCATTTTTGGAGTTTCAGGAAGCGGTCGAGCAGATTCGCCAAGCAGAAGCCATGGGCAAGCTTTCGCCCGCTTTGCGCGAAATCATCCGTCTTCGCCTGGCGCATCCCGATGCGTCGCTTAAGGCGTTGGGCGAAATGCTTGATCCGCCGCTTTCCAAGTCCGCCATCGCTCATCGCGTTCAGCGTATTCTGGATTTTGCCCATGATTTGAAACGCTCGCAGGTTTGATGCTTGCGCGTTCGCGCTTTCGTGGTAACGTTGGAGGGTAGGTAAACTGCAGGGGTGAATTGCGCGTTAGGGCGCACGCATCCCATGGCAAACCAAACTGTTTATAATCCTTATGAAAGGGGAAAAGACATGGCAACTAAGGTTGGCATCAACGGTTTCGGTCGTATTGGCCGCTTGGCTTTCCGCGCAATGTTCAACGATCCTGAGCTGGAAGTCGTAGCAGTCAATGACCTGGGTAACAAGGAACAGTTGGCTCACCTTTTGAAGTACGACTCGGTTCATGGTCGTGCTTACGATTCCGTTGTGGTCACCGAGGACGGTTTCTGCGTTGATGGCGTGAACGTCAGGGTTCTTGCAGAGCGCGAACCTGCTAACTTGCCGTGGGGCGAGCTGGGCGTTCAGGTTGTAGTCGAGTCCACCGGCTTCTTCACCGATGGCACGAAGGCTGCTGCTCACATTGAGGCAGGTGCAAAGAAGGTCATCATCTCTGCCCCTGGTAAGAACGTGGATGCCACCATTGTCATGGGCGTCAACGACAAGGATTACAATCCCGCTACCATGAACATTGTTTCCAACGCTTCTTGCACCACGAACTGCCTTGCTCCTGTTGCCAAGGTGCTGGTTGATAGCTTCGGCATTAAGCGTGGCATGATGAACACGGTTCACGCGTACACGAACGACCAGAAGATTCTGGACCTGCCGCATAAGGATTATCGTCGTGCGCGCGCTGCTGCACAGTCCATTATCCCCACCACCACGGGTGCCGCTAAGGCTGTTGCGCTGGTTATCCCCGAGCTTGCCGGCAAGCTTGACGGTTTTGCAACGCGCGTTCCTGTTCCCGATGGCTCCATGGTTGACTTGACTTGCCAGCTTGAGCGCTCGGTCACGAAGGAAGAAATCAACGCCGCTATGAAGGCTGCCGCCGAAGGCCCCATGAAGGGCATTCTGGAATACACCGAGGATCCGATTGTTTCCGTTGACATCATCGACAACGCGAATTCCTCGATCTTTGATTCCGGCTTGACCATGGTTTTGGGTGGCGAAGGCGATATGGTGAAAGTTGTTTCCTGGTACGACAACGAGTGGGGCTACTCCAACCGCGTTGCCGACCTGGCAAAGATTATGCTCTAGAATGCAACCAGGTGCGCCGTCCGGTTGGGCGGCGCATTGCTTTTTCGGGATGATTTTCAGGAGGGTTTAATGTCTGATATTCAAACTATCGAATCTCTTGCGCCGCAGGGCAAGCGCGTGCTGGTGCGTGTGGATTTCAACGTGCCCTTGAAAGAAGGTGTGGTTACCGACGACACGCGCATCAAGGCTGCGCTGCCAACCATCAAATACCTGGTCGATGCCGGGGCTAAGGTCATTCTTATGTCCCATTTGGGCCGTCCGAAGGGCGAAGGCTACGAGGAAGCGTATTCCCTGGCTCCCGTAGCTGCTTATCTGACGAAAATGGTGGATGCTCCCGTTTCGTTTGCCACCGATACGGTGGGTGCCGATGCGCAGGAAAAGATTGCCCACATGAACGATGGCGACATTGTTTTGCTGGAAAATCTTCGCTTCGACAAGCGCGAGAAGAAAAACGACGAAGGCTTCTGCCGCGAGCTTGCTGCGCTGGGCGATGCGTATGTAAACGATGCATTTGGCACGGCGCATCGCGCGCATGCCTCTACGGCGGGCGTTGCAGCGCTGCTTCCCGCGTATGCCGGCTTCTTGCTTAGCAAGGAAGTATCCACGTTGGGTGGCATGCTTGAACAGCCGAAACGTCCGTTCGTTGCTATTCTGGGCGGCTCGAAAGTATCCGATAAGATCAAGGTAATCGATGCGCTTATTGACACATGCGATACGCTTATCATTGGCGGCGGCATGTGCTTTACGTTCCTTTTGGCGCAGGGCAAGACGGTCGGCACTTCGCTTAAAGAAGACGAATGGGTTGAACGCGCATCCGAAATGCTCCAAAAAGCAAAGGATAAGGGCGTGGCGCTGCTTCTGCCTTCCGATGTTGTGGTGGCAGACAAGTTCGCTGAAGATGCGCGCACGGAAACCGTTTCCGTTGATGGCATTCCCCAGGACATGATGGGTCTTGATATTGGCCCCGAAACGGCTAAGGCGTATGCGGATGCCATTGCGCAGGCGAAGACCGTGTTCTGGAACGGACCTATGGGTGTTTTCGAGATGAAGGCATTCGAGGAAGGCACGAAGCAGGTTGCCCTGGCGGTTGCCGCCAACGCGGAAGCCGATACGATCATCGGTGGCGGCGATAGCGTTGCTGCGGTGAACAAGTTCGACCTTGCATCGAAGATGACGTTTATTTCCACGGGCGGCGGCGCTTCCATGGAACTCGTTCAGGGCGAAAAGCTCCCGGGCGTTGAGGCGCTGCGCAAATAATTGTCCGACTGTTGCGACAAGCGAGATTGCGGTGGGCAAAATCGCAATGAACAGGAGAAACATGAAACGTAAACCCATGATGGCGGGCAACTGGAAGATGAACAACACCATCTCCGAGGCCGTTGTGCTCACACAGCAAATTTGCAACCGTTTCGAGAAGGATTGGGCGGATTCTGTGGATGTGGTGCTTTGCCCTCCGTTCCTTGATTTGAAACCGGCTTGGACGGTCATCGATTTCGAGGATCTTCCTATTTCCGTGGGCGCGCAGAACTGCTATTGGCAGGAATCGGGCGCTTACACGGGCGAGATTTCCGTGCCCATGCTCAAAGAGGCGGGCTGCGATTATTGCATTATCGGCCATTCGGAGCGCCGCACGCTGTTCGGTGAGACGAACGAGGGCGTGAACAAGAAGGCAAAGGTGCTTCTTGCAGCAAGGCTCTCACCGATTATCTGCGTGGGCGAATCGCTTGCCGTGCGTGATGAAGGTTCCACGCTTGATTTCGTGTGCGCCCAGGTCAAAGCTGCATTTGCAGGCATCGATGAGCTTGATGCGAAGAATTGCGTTGTTGCCTACGAGCCCATTTGGGCTATTGGCACGGGTCGCACGGCAACGCCCGAGCAAGCGCAGGAAGTATGCGCTGCCATTCGCGCGACGCTTGCCGAGCTGTACGGAGCCGATATTGCGAAGTCCATGCGCGTGCTGTACGGCGGTTCCATGAACGAAGGAAACGTTGAGGGTCTTCTTGCCATGGAAGATATCGATGGCGGCTTGATTGGCGGTGCCGCATTGAAAGCAGAAAGCTTCATTGCGCTTATCAAGGCTTGCTTGTAGTTGTTTGTAGTCGCTTGCGCTGGCTGGTGGAAACCGCGCTGGTTCGCGAGCTTAGAATGAGAAAAGGTACGTTCTATGACAACGTGTGAAGGTCGCCCGTGCGCCCTTATCATTATGGATGGCTTCGGTTTGGCGGCACCAGGCAGCGGGAATGCAATCTCCCTTGCGGCAACGCCGGTGCTTGATGATATATTTGCCACCTGCCCGAAAACGCAGCTTTTAGCTTCAGGGGAAGCCGTTGGTCTTCCTGCTGGTCAGATGGGTAATTCCGAAGTGGGGCACTTGAACATCGGTGCGGGCCGCGTTGTCTACCAAGAGCTGACGCGCATCAACCGCGCATGTCGCTCGGGCGAGGTCAAGCAAAATCCTGTGCTGTGTCAGGCGTTTTCATCTGCCGCAAGCAACGGTGGCGTGGTTCATTTCATGGGGCTTCTTTCCGACGGCGGCGTTCATTCGAGCAACGAGCATTTGTATGCCCTGGTTGCCATGGCGTGCGAACAGCAGGTACCCGCGGTGCACATCCATTGCTTCATGGACGGCCGCGATGTTCCGCCTTCAAGCGGCAAGGGCTACATCGAGCAGCTGGAAGCGGAGCTCGAGCGCCTGCGCAGCGTATATCCGCAGACAAAGCTTGCAATTTCTACTGTTTCGGGTCGTTACTACGCAATGGATCGCGATAATCGCTGGGATCGTGTGGAACGTGCTTACCGTGCGATTGTCGGTGGTGCCCCTTGCGTTGAGGTAAGTGCTGTTCAGGCAATGCAAGACTCTTACGATGCGGGTGTCACGGACGAGTTCGTTGAACCCGTGTCGTTGGACGGTTGCGGCGTGCATGAGGGCGATGCGGTGATGTTTTTCAACTTCCGCCCCGACCGCGCGCGCGAGCTTACGCGTGCGTTTGTCGATGACGACTTCAGCAGTTTCCCGCGCGGCGAAAAAGTGCAAGTCTCCTATGTGTGCTTGACGGAATACGACGCAACCATCAATGCGCCGGTGGCTTTCCCGAAGGAATTTCCAGCAAATGTGTTGGCGGATGTTTTGGCGCAGCAGGGTTTGCGCCAGTTCCACATTGCGGAAACCGAGAAATACGCCCATGTGACGTTCTTCCTGAATGGCGGTATTGAAGAGCCCAAGGTGGGGGAGGAGCGCGTTTTAATCAAGAGCCCTGCGGTGGCAACATATGACTTGCAGCCGCAGATGAGCGCGTATCCGGTCACCGAGGCGCTTACGGAGGCGATCCTTAATGATAAAGCTGATTTCTACGTGGTGAATTTCGCGAATTGCGACATGGTGGGCCATACCGGCGTGATTTCCGCTGCTCAGCAGGCCGTCGAGGCGGTAGATGAATGTGTGGGACGCGTGCTGCGCGCTTTGAAGGCTAAGGGCGGCACTTGTCTTTTGACCGCCGATCACGGCAACGCCGATCAGATGGTTGCCGAAGATGGATCGCCCCATACGGCGCATACCACAGCTCCTGTGCCTCTCGCGCTTATTGATTATTCGGAGCGGGGTTTTTCGCTGGAAAACAGGGAAGGGGCGCTTTGCGATATCGCACCCACGCTGTTGGATATTATGGCAATTCCCCAACCTGCGGAAATGACAGGGAAATCGCTTCTTGCGCGATAGTCCTGTTTCCTTTATAATTCATAAACTACATTTGCTTATTCGACGGTAAAGAAGGTTTGTCTTGACGGCTTTAATGATTATTTTGACGGTGTTGCTGATTGTATCCGGCGCTGGTCTGATCGTTTTCATCTTGCTGCATTCCGGCAAGGGAACGGGTCTTTCCGATATGATTTCCGCGGCGGTGTACAACACTTCCACGGGCACTTCGATTGTAGAGAAGAACCTTGATCGCATCACGATTGTTCTTGCGATTGTTTTCATGGTAACCCTGATTGCTATGATGGTCATTTGGCCGCACGGTTCTATCGCTTAAAGAGTGCTCAAAAAAATCTCTTGCAACTTGTGAGTGTTCTGATAAACTATGCAACGTTGCAAATTCGTCGGAGTGGTGGAACGGCAGACACGCTAGCTTGAGGTGCTAGTGCCCGGATTGGGCGTGCGGGTTCAAATCCCGCCTTCGACACCAGTAAATTCAAGAGAGGGCTTCGGCTCTCTCTTTTTTGCATTTTGGCGGAGTTTGCTTGTGCGCAGGATAGAGCGTTTTCGATTCAAGCGGTTTGCGGGGGTGTCTGTCTGACATTCGGTGCTTCGTGGGGAAGGGAAGCATGCTGAGACGCTCTGAGAGCCCATATTTGGGGTGCTTTTAGCCAATGCTGTTTCGAGCTGTTGTCATTTGGAGATTATGGGTCGTGCTGAAGCTTAGGGCGCGTTGGACTCAGATTGTTTGTTTTGTTCCGTACTCTACTTTGTTCGAGCGAATCTTGATCTGGCGTCCATTGTTGGCGTGAGCGTCAAAAATTAGGCGTCTTAACAGCGCAATCGTCTTGGATCACAATCCTCTCATCGACAAGATGGGAGGA
>CAKTVK010000035.1 GCA_934623455.1 uncultured Eggerthellaceae bacterium
GGCGTTGGTTGGGCCGAACGGTGCCGGCAAAACGACCATGCTCAACATCATATCGGGTGAAGACGGTCCCGATTCGGGCAATGTCGTTTTAGCTCATGGCGCTCAAGTTGGCTACTTAAAGCAGGAAG
Source organism: uncultured Eggerthellaceae bacterium (assembly GCA_934623455.1). GTDB lineage: Bacteria > Actinomycetota > Coriobacteriia > Coriobacteriales > Eggerthellaceae > CAKUOV01. The sequence continues at coordinate 129 of CAKTVK010000035.1, forward strand.
CAATTGAGATGGAAGATCGCCCCATTTTCGATGAGGTCATATCTTCCCAGGTTGAGGTCTTAGAGGCCGAGAAACGCTTGCATGAGCTTGAGGCGGCGTTGGGGGATAATCCCACGTCCGAGCAGCTGGCGGCGTGCGGTCGCGCGCGCGATGCCTTTGAGATGATGGGCGGCTACACGCTTGAGGCGAAAGTGCGCTCGGTCATGTTCGGCTTGGGCTTCAAGGAAAGCGACTTGAGCCATTCGACCGCCCAGTATTCCGGCGGTTGGCAGATGCGCATTGCGCTGGCAAAGCTTCTTATCCGCAATCCGGAAGTCCTGCTTTTGGACGAACCCACGAACCATCTTGATCTTGAAAGCGTGCGTTGGCTGGAAAGCTTCTTGCGCAGCTACGAGGGAACGGTTGTGGTGGTAAGCCACGACCGCGCATTCATGGATAACATGGTTGACCGCGTGGCGGAAATCGATAACGGCAAACTGCTTCTTTACAAGGGAAATTACTCGAAATACCTGGTAGCACGCGAGGAGCGTCTGGAAAAACTGCGCATTGAAGCGGAAAAGCAAGCCGAAGAGATTGCGCACATGGAAGCGTTCATCGAGAAGTTCCGCTATAAGGCCACAAAGGCGAAGCAGGTGCAAGATCGCGTGCGCAAGATGGAGAAAATCGAGCGCATTGTGGTGCCCGAGCAGCGCAAGACTGTTCATTTCAATTTTGTACAGCCTCCGCGCACGGGTGATGAAGTGGTCACATTGCGCGGCATTCGCAAGGCCTATGGCGAAAACGTGGTGTACAACAACTTTGATTTTACGATGTATCGTGGCGACAAGATTGCGTTGGTTGGCCCGAACGGTGCGGGCAAATCCACGCTTCTGAAGATGATTGCGGGGGTTCTTTCCCCTGACGCAGGCACGATTCGCTACGGCGTAAACGTGTCGAAAAGCTATTACGCGCAGCACCAACTTGAAGAGCTGAGCAGCGGAAACACGGTTTTCGAAGAGCTTGACAAAGTGGCTCCCGGTTGGACCATCTCGCAAGTGCGCACGCTTTTGGGCGCGTTCTTATTCGAGGGCGATGCCGTTGAAAAGCGCGTGAGCGTTCTTTCGGGCGGCGAGAAAAGCCGTCTTGCCTTGGCGAAAATGCTGGTTGCTCCGGCGCCGCTTCTGTGTTTGGACGAACCTACGAACCATTTGGATATTGCGAGTGCCGATATCCTGGAGCAAGCGCTGCGTTCGTTTGAAGGCACCATTATCTTCATCACGCATGATCGCCACTTGATTCGCGGCGTTGCCAACAGGATTGTGGAGGTCATGCCGGGGAAAATCACGTTGTTCGACGGCGATTACGATTATTATCTGTACAAGACGGGCCAGGTTGATGGCGAACACCCCGAAGCATCCATCAAAGGTGCTGCGGGTGTAAACGCTTCAACGAATGCAACGAGATTCGCCGGCGGGGCGTACGCTGCTGGTGCGGCAGGCAAGAGCGGCGGAAACGTTACGGTGCGCAACCGTCGTGGAGCGGATGCTTCTGCTGCAAAGGCGAAGGGAACGGCGTCTTTGACCGCTCCGAAGGAAAGTGCGCCGAAAAGCAAAGAGCAGAAACGTCGCGAAGCCGAGGCGCGCAACCGTGCTTATGCCGCGCTCAAGGGGCATCGTAAGCGCATTGCCGAGCTGGATAAGCTGCTTGAGAAAGACAACGCGCGCATGGATGAGATAATGGCGCTTTTGGCTGACCCCGATTTTTATATCAACGAGGCCGCAAGCAGCGACGTTATTGCCGAGCACGCGCGTTTGAAGCAGCGCATTTCCGCCGAAGAAGAAGAGTGGTTCATCTTGAATGAAGAGCTCGAAGAAGAGCTGAAAAAGCAGCAGGAGGCGTTGTAACATGACGCAGTCCTTGCGGCAAGCTCCCTTCAATGTGGTGCTCATTGAACCCGAAATCCCCCAAAACACGGGAAATATCGCGCGTACCTGCGCTATTACGGGCGCGGTGCTTCACTTAGTGGAACCTATGGGTTTTCGCTTGAGCTCAAAACAGCTTTCGCGCAGTGGTTGCGATTATTGGGAAGACGTGGAGATTGTCCGTTGGCCCAGCGCAGCAGCGTTTTTCGAGGCGCATGGCACCGATGAGCTGCACCTTTTCACGGGGAAAACAATGAAGCGAATGGAAGAGGCTGCGTACAACCCCGGGTGCTATCTGCTGTTCGGACGTGAGAGTCGTGGCATTGACCAGGAATATCTTGATTTATACCAGGAAAACTGCGTGCGTATTCCCATGCGACCCCATGAGCGCAGCTTGAATTTGAGCAATGCGGTTGCCATTGCTTCGTATGAGGCGCTGCGTCAAAATGGCTACCCGGGACTGGAATAGTTTGGAGAGGCAATGACGTCGGGCTTTTTCGATATCGATATACCGTATCTGGTGTGCAGCGTTTTGTGCTTTATTCCCGCGATGGTCTTCCATGAGGTAGCGCATGGATTTGCGGCATATAAACTGGGCGATCCCACGGCAAAAATGCAGGGTCGGCTGTCGGCGAATCCCTTGAAGCACATTGATCCGTTCGGTACCGTTATTATGCCGTTATGCCTGATGGCGGTCGGATTGCCGGTGTTTGGTTATGCGAAACCAGTGCCGTATAATCCGTTTTACTTCAAAGACAAGCGCAAAGGTGACTTGGTAGTAGGTCTTGCGGGTCCTGCGGCGAATCTGGTCATGGCGCTTTTGGGCGCGCTTGTCTATCACGTGGTGACTTTCGCCATCATGCAAATGTCGGCGGCGGATGCAACTGCGCTGCTGCAAAATGCCATTGTTTACAACATTGTCACGCTTTTGCTGCCGCTCTTCGTGTTCGTCAACTTGATTTTCATGTTCTTCAACCTCATTCCGATTCCGCCTTTGGACGGCTCATCCATTTTGGCGGTTATCTTGCCGCCGCGCTATCTGCCGCAGTATTACAAAGTGCAGCAGTGGGCGCTTCCCATTTTCATGATTGTCGTTATTTTGCTTCCGCAGATCATTGGCTTTAATCCTATTGGGTGGTATCTGAACGCCACGGCCGGCTCGCTTCTGGATTTGCTTTTGTAGGGAAGGCGGGCGCATGTCGTATAAAGTTCGCATAGATAGCTTTGAAGGGCCGTTTGACCTGCTGTTGTACCTGGTAAGCAGGCAAAAGGTCGATATCGGCGTTATCTCGATCTCTGAGATTATCGACCAATATCTTGACGAGATTGCGAATCTGAAGGACCTGGATCTGGATGTTGCGAGCGACTTTTTGCTGGTGGCGGCCACGCTTTTGAAGATAAAGGCGGAAAGCCTTCTTCCGAAAGAAGAAGTGGTCATTGACGAAGAGCTGGCACAGCTTTCCCCCAGCGAGGCGCGCGACATTCTTATTGAGCGATTGCTGGCGTATAAGCAGTACAAGAACGCCGCCCATGCCCTGAATTCGCGTTTCGAAGCGGAAGGTCGTATGCATGCGCGTCCATTTGGTCCTGACCAGCAGTTTTTAGGGGCAATGCCCGATTGGTTGGAATCCACCACGCTTGAGGATATCGCATCACTTGCGGCAAAAGCGCTTGCGCGTCGCGAAGTGTTCTTGCTTGAGTCCGAGCATATTGCCGCAAAGCCTATTCCCGTGGAAACGTACGTGCGGTCCATTCATGAGCGCATCGTGAATGAGAAACACTTAATGTTTTCCCAGCTCACAGCGGGTGATACGCATCCTCAGGTGATTGTTGTCACGTTTTTGGCCATTCTCGAGTTGTATAAGCGCTCCATGGTGACCGTGCATCAGCAAGAATCGTTTGGCGATATTGAGATCGACTACATTGAAGGCTCGGGCGTGTTGCTGCTGGATGACGACGATGCGTTGACGTCGGTCGTGTAACGCGCGTTTGCAGACAGCAGCCAATAAAAAGGAAGAGAAGGATACCCATGTTTTCCGGATTGCAAGAAGATCAGCTGAAAGGTGCCCTTGAGGCTATGCTGTTCGTGACCGATGAGCCGGTCAGCGTTATCGATCTTTCCACCATGCTGGAGATTGATTCCGCGAAAGTCGAATCGGCGCTTGTTTCGCTGCGCGATGAATTTGAGCGCGAGAATCGTGGCATTCAGCTGCGAGAAGTTGCTGGTGGTTGGCGTCTTTTCACGCATCCGGCATTTCATGACTTGATTGAACGCTATGTGATTTCGTGGGACACGCGCAAGCTGTCGCAGGCGGCGTTGGAAACGCTTGCCATTGTTGCATATTGCCAGCCCATCACGCGAGCCGGCGTTGCGTCGGTGCGTGGCGTGAGTTCCGATAGCTCCATAAACTCCCTGGTCGAAAAAGGCCTTTTGCGCGAAGCGGGTACCGCCGATGCACCGGGAAATCCCATGCAATACGCTACGACGCGTGTTTTCCTGGAGCGTTTCGGGCTTCGTTCCGTGGACGATCTTCCCGATGTGGCGCAGTTTGCGCCCGATGAAGAGACGCGTGCGCTTATTCGCGAGCGTTTGAGCGCAACTTCAAGCGCTTCGTCTTCTTTTGCGCGCGGCGACGATGCAGGCGAGACAGGGGTTGCTGATGGCGTTTCCGCAGGCGGAAGTGCTGGATCGCATACGGATGCGGCAAGTGACGCAAATACTGCCGAGCAAATGCAGCGCTTGGCGGACATGCAGTTGAGTTTGCTTGATGAAGAGGAAGTTGTGCCGCCGCAAATGTCTTCGCGCGATCTGCTTAATGCGGCGCTTTCTTCAAGCTTTGGATTGGTGGACAAGATCGATTTGAGCAAACTGGAGTTCGAAGACGATGACGAATTCTAAAACAGAGAATGTCGTTTTGCCAGGTGGTGTGTTCGAATCTGCGGAAACACCTGAAGCGTTTGAAACCATGCGTCTCCAGAAGTTTCTGGCACGTGCAGGTGTTGCCAGCAGACGCGCAAGCGAGCAGCTGATACTTAATGGCCGCGTTGCCGTGAATGGCGAAGTGATTACGGAGCTTGGCACGAAAGTACGCGTTTATGCAGGTGGGACTGCGGGTGCGGATAAGCGCGCGGAAGAAGGTCAGGCTGCTGGTGACGCGCCTGCCACCGAAGCGCTCGCGCATAAAAATGGCGCGAGCGGGGCTGATATTGTGACGGTCGATGGAGCTGCCGTAATGCTGTGCGAAGATACGGTGACGTTGATGCTGAATAAGCCGGCAGGCTACGTTACCACTATGGACGACCCGCAAGGGCGCGCTTGCGTGGCATCGCTGGTGCCGCTTGATCAGTATCCCAGCCTTTTTCCCGTAGGGCGCCTTGACCGCGACACTACGGGTTTGCTTCTTTTCTCTACCGATGGCCAGCTGGGCAACAGGCTGCTGCATCCGCGTCATCACGTGAGCAAAACGTATCTTGCGCTTACGCTGGGCGTTCCCACTGACCAGGCGCTTGAAACGTTGCGTACGGGTGTGGAGTTGTCGGATGGCATAACGCAGCCGGCTTGCGTTGACGTGCTTTCCGGCGAAGAAGCAGACCGGGCGCTTTCCTGCTTTGAGTTTGATCAGGCGGGTGCGAGCGGTACGGGAAATGCCGCTCGCAAGATGCAATCACGCCGCAAAACGCGCGGCAAGCAGCGCGCAGTGGTGCGTATTACCATTGCGGAAGGGCGTAACAGGCAGGTAAGACGCATGCTCGATGCCGTGGGATGTCCCGTTATCGCGCTTCACCGTTGCTCGTTTGGGCAACTCACGCTTGATGGCGTATCGCGTGGTGCGTGGCGGCTGCTTTCGGCTGAAGAAGTAGCGGCGCTTGAAGTGCTGGGGGAGTAGCAAACGCGCAAAAGAAGCGTTTTTGCTGTTGACCTTGGGCGTTCCCGCTTTCATCTTGCGTTTCCCCGGTTTGCTGAAAAGGCAGTTTTTGCTTGGACAGTGAGCATACTTTGCTGAAATGCGCTATTCTATCGTGAAATGAATTTCGGAAAGGATTTTTATGATCGTTGCAATCGACGGACCGTCCGGTGCCGGCAAATCGACCATCGCGAAGATTGTGGCTAAAACGGTTGGTTTTTCCTGCTTGGATACGGGTGCTATGTTTCGCAGCATTGCGGTGCTGGCCCTGGAAAAAGGCATCTCCCTTGATGATGATGCCGCTTTAGGTGCCCTTGCCGCGGAAAACGAGATTGCGTTCACGTTCGATGACAACGAAGAGCGTACGCAGCATGTTTTCATCGCAGGGAAGGAAGTGACTTCCACCATTCGCACCGCCGAGGTTGATAAAGCGGTTTCTCCCGTTTCGGCGGCACCTTCGGTGCGTGCGGCCTTGCTTGAGCAGCAGCGCCGCATTGGTAATGCTGGTAATTATGTGGTCGAAGGCCGCGATATTGGCACTACGGTGTTTCCCCAGGCAGAAGTCAAGATCTTCCTTACGGCCAGCGCCGAGGAGCGAGCGCGCCGTCGTGTTTCGCAAAACGAAGCGCGTGGTATTGGCTCGGTGGATTACGAAGAAGTGCTTGCGGATATCATTCGCCGCGATCAGGCGGATTCTACGCGTGCGGTTTCCCCGCTGCGTCAGGCGGAAGATGCGTACTTGCTGGATTCTTCCGATTTGACAATCGATCAAGTAGTTGAAGCCATTTGCTGCCGCGTTAAGCAGGCGGCGCAGTAGGTGCGCGATTTTGCGGTGTGCGGGGGCATCGCTGCTGGCCGGTAAGCTGCAGCGCGCGCGAACGACACGGTAAAAGCGCAGTTCAGAATAGGATAATCGAATGTTTCTTTCCTCAAAGGAAATGTGGGACCGTCCGCTGGGCGGCACCTCGCTGGAAAAAGAGATTCCCCATTGGTGCGGCAACATTCTGTTCGTCGTGCTGGGTGCTCTGTGCAAGCTGTTTTGGCGTTACCGCGTTGATGGTCGCGAAACGTTGCGCGCGTTCAATAAGCGATATGGGTGCTTGGTTATCTCAAACCACACGTCGTTTTTCGATGTGGTGTTTGCCTATTTGGCGGCGCGTCCGGCTCAGTGGGTGCGCTTCGTGGGTCGCGATACGCTTTTCGACAACGCGGGTGGTTTATCGGGTCAGATTCTTTCGCGCGTGGGCGCTTTTCCCATTACGCGCGATACGGCAGACCGCAGTGCCATTAAGCGTGCGGTGCGCCATTTGAAGGACAACGAATTGGTGGGCATTATGCCCGAAGGCACGCGTCGCGGCAAAAGCGATCGCGATGCCGAGCTGCACGGGGGAGCTGCGCTTATTGCGCGCATGGCGAAAGTGCCCATTCTTCCCATGACGGTGCGCAATGCGGAAAAGATCAAGCAAAAAGGCAAGTTTGTAGCATTCCCCAAGGTCACGGTTGAATATGGTAAGCCCATTTTGCTGGACGACTTCGATTTCCTGCCGAAATCGGAGCGCTTGGAAGCTTGCACATGGTATGCCATGCGTGAGTCGTTTGCGTTGTTCAACCGCATTCCGCGCGAAGAAGTTGATATGGTTGAGCTTTTCCCCAAGACGAAGGATTATCGTCAGACGTTTTTGGAGCATCCGATTCCCGAGCACACGGCCGAAGAGGCTATTGCGTACTTCCAGGACAAGGCGCAGGCGAAAGACGCGGAGGAATAAGCAATGGATGTTGTTCGTTCCAAATATGCGGGGGCCTGTTATGGCGTTCAGCGCGCGCTCGATTTAGCAGAATCTGCCATTCTCGGGTGTGAGCCCGCTGTGACGCTTGGACCGATCATCCATAATCCGAAAGTCGTGCGCCATTTGACTGAGCAGGGAATTCGTTCTATTTCCGACCTGGATGAGGCGAACGGCGATATCGTTATCGTGCGCAGTCATGGCGTTACGCCCGAGGTGATGGAGGATATCGAGCGGCGCGGGCTGGAAGTCATTGATGCGACGTGCCCCCATGTGGCGCGCGCTCAAAAAGCTGCCGAAGAGCTTGCCTTGCAAGGCTGCACCGTTGTGGTGGTGGGCGAAGCGGGGCATCCGGAAGTTGAGGGCCTTACGGCATATGCGCGCAAAGGCGGAGCGCGCACGCTGGTGGTGAAGGACCCCGCCGATTTGCCCGATGATTTAGGTGAGCCTGTAGGCGTTGTGGTCCAGACCACGCAAACGCGTGAGTCGCTTGACGCGGTGGTGCGCGCGCTTGAGGAAAAAGGTATTGAGCCCCAGGTCAGTAACACGATTTGTTTTGCCACCCGCCAGCGTCAAGACGCTGCTGCGGCGTTATCTTCGCAAGTTGATGTTATGATTATCCTTGGTGGAAAAAACTCATCGAACACCACGCGTCTTTTCGAAATCTGCAAGGCAGCGGCTCCTGCAGCCTATCATATAGAAGACGTGGAAGACATTGATCCATCGTGGTTTGATGGATGCACTACCGTGGGTGTTTCGGCGGGCGCATCAACGCCGGAAGAGCAGATCAAGGAGCTAGTCGATTGCTTGGAGCGCATGTGAGCATTTATCCTTCGCGTGACATAGCGGCGCAAAGCGCCGGCATTGCCCCTGCGGCTATAATCAGCGCCGTTTTGGAAGACTCTCCTGCATACGATGCCGGTTTTGAGCCTGGCTGCCGTATAACGGCGGTCAACGGTGTGCCGCTGCGCGATATCATCGATTGGCGTTGGCAGACTTCCGAGGACGTTATTGATGTCTCGTATGTTGATCTTGAGGGCGATGAAGGAACCGTCACGCTTGAGCGCTATCCCGATGAGGATTGGGGCTTTGAGTTCGAAGGTGTGGTATTCGATGGCATCAAATTGTGCCGCAATGCCTGTACGTTTTGCTTCATGCGCCAACTACCTGCGAATATGCGTCCGTCGCTGTCTCTGCGCGACGATGACTTCCGTTTGAGTTTTCTTTCGGGCACGTTTGTGACCATGACGAACGTGACCGCTGAAGACGAGGTGCGCATTGTGGAGCAGCGTATTTCGCCGTTGCGCGTTTCCCTTCATGCCGTGTCGAAAGAAGTGCGTGAGCGGCTTATCGGCAAGCATGCGCCGTGGGGCATGCGGGTAATCGAACGTCTTCTTGACCAGGGCATTGAGATGCATGTTCAAATTGTGCTCGTGCCGGGCGTGAACGATGGGGAAGAGCTTGCACGCACGCTTGAGTGGGCGTATGCGCGTCCTGGCATTGTGGAAGTGGGCATTGTTCCCTTGGGATATACGCGTCATCAGGACATATTTCAGCGAAGCTTCAACAGCCCGTATGCCGCTCGTGATGTTTTGCGCTTGATTGATCGGTATCAGCGAAACGCGCTGCGTCATCGCGGCCATGCATGGGTTTTCGCCGCCGATGAGTTCTATCGCAATGCATATCAGGAAAACATGCTGGATAAGTTGCCTTCTGCAGATTTTTATGGCGACTTTGGCATGTTCGAAGATGGCGTGGGCATTATCCGCACGTTTGTTGACGATTGGAACAAATGCGTGGAATCGGGCCTTGCGTCTAAGCTTGCGGGCGCGCTGCAGCGCGCCAAGAAACGTGCGGTTATCGTGGTTGGTTATGCCATGATGCCGTTTTTCGGCCAGCTGGTTGAAGCGAGCCCTCTTGCGGAATACCTGCGTGTTCTTCCTGTTGAGAATAGGTTCTTCGGCGGAAATGTTGATGTAACGGGCCTTCTGACTTCCTATGATATTGCGAAAGCGCTCATCGAAGAAAACGAGCTCAACCCCAAGAGCGCATACATTGTGGCCGTTCCCAAGGTGGTGCTCAACGATGATGGCGTGCTGCTTGACGAAGGAACGCTTGATGAGATTTGCGAGCAAACAGGCATTGCCGTTCATGCGGTTTCTTGCAACCCTTCAGGGTTTCTTCGTGAAATCATGCAGCTTATATAGCTTCTTATTCCCTTTTCCTGCGATAATAAGAATTCATGCTGGAATACTAGTGCAATTATGCGCTTAGAGTCATTGCGACTTTTTGAATACAAGGGAGGTTTTCTATGCCTTTGCCGATTATTGCCGTGGTGGGTCGCCCCAATGTGGGTAAATCCACGTTTGTGAACAGGATTGCTCAGGCAGACGAGGCAATCGTCCACGAAATGCGCGGCGTGACGCGCGACCGTTCGTACCATATTGCCGACTGGAACGGTGTTTCCTTCAAGCTTATCGATACCGGCGGTATTGAGATGGGCGATGACGATAAATTCCAGGGAAGCATTCGCGCTCAGGCTATCGAAGCAACGCACGAGGCAGATTTGATTTTGTTTTTGGTGGACGCGAAGACGGGCATCATGGCTGATGACGAGGCTGTTGCACGAATTCTGTGCCGTTCCGACAAGCCCATCATGCTGCTGGTAAACAAGATGGACACTCCGAATAAGTATGATGACATGTGGGAATTTTACTCCCTGGGCCTGGGTGACCCTTGGCCGGTTTCTGCTACGCACGGTAATGGCACGGGCGATCTTCTGGACGCCGTTATTGATAAGCTGCGCGAGATGGGTCTGGATAAAGAAATCGAGCCTGATCCCGAGAGCGTGAATATTGCCATTATCGGTCGCCCGAATGCGGGCAAGTCGTCGCTCACGAACAAGATGACGAATAACGAACGCTCCATTGTGTCCGATGTTGCCGGCACCACGCGCGATGCCGTTGATACGCTGGTGGAACATGATGGCAAGCTGTACACCATTGTTGATACTGCGGGTCTGCGCCGTAAAAGCCTGATTGAAGAAGACGTTGAGTACTACGGCTTTGTACGTGCAATGCGCGCGATTGACCGCGCGAACGTGGCGGTTCTGGTGATTGACTCCGAGATTGGCCTGACAAACGAAGACCAGCGCGTTGCGGGATACGCTGCCGAGCGCGGTTGCGCTATGGTCATCGTCCTGAACAAATGGGACCTGGTAGAAGGTCCTGAAAAGAAGCAAGACATCCGCGACAGAATTGAAGATCGCATGACGTTCGTGAGCTATGCGCCGGTTGTTTCCGCGGTTGCGAAAACGGGCAAGAACGTCGATCACATTTGGGAAGCCATCGATCAAGTCTTCGAAAACTATAACAAGACGATTTCTACCAGCGCATTGAACAACTGGCTGAGCGAGATTCGTGAAACGGGCCACACTATTTCCAAGGGTCGCAAGATTCTGCGCATGAAGTACATGACGCAAACCGATGTGTGCCCGCCGCGCTTCACATTCTTCGTGAACCATCCCGACCTGATTACCGATTCGTTCGAGCGCTTCCTGGAGAATCGCTTCCGCAAGTCGTTTGATCTAACAGGTACTCCGGTGTACTTCAAGTTCAAGAAGAAAGACTAGCGACATGCTGTTGCAAGCTTGTGTCATTTTGGCCGTTATTGTTGAGGCGTTCCTGTTAGGGTCTATTCCGTGGGGCGTGGTGCTTTCTCGCGCGTTTTATCACGATGATGTGCGCGAGCATGGCAGTGGCAATATCGGCACCACGAATATGATCAGGTCTTATGGCAAGAAAGTCGGTTACGCCTGCTTTGTTCTTGACTTCGCGAAGGCGATTGTCGCATGCGTTCTTGCGAACGTTTTGAGCAATGTTGCCCTGGATGCGGGCTGGATTACGCAAGCGTTTGCCGATACGCGCCTGATTGTCATCATTGCTGGTCTGAGCGTTGTTATGGGGCATGTTTTTACTCCCTGGTTGAAACTGCGAGGCGGTAAAGGCGTTGCGTGTGGCGCGGGCGTTGCCGTGGTAGCGTTCGGCTTTCAGTGGTTTTTGCTGCTCTTAGCGGCGTTTATCCTGTTCGTGTTCTTCACGAAGGCGGTTTCTGCTGGTTCAATTGCGGCGGCTGTCATTTTCCCGTTTATTGGACTGTACGTTTATTGGGGCAACCCGTTAGCAATCGTGTTGTGTTTTGCGATTGGGATTCTGGTGCTGTGGTCGCATCGCTCGAATATGGAGCGTTTGGCGCACGGTACCGAAAACAAGATTGGCGGCAAGAAAGCTGCAGATAAGTAGGGTGTCATGAAAGTTGCAGTAATTGGCGCAGGCTCGTGGGGAACGGCATTGGCGCAGGTCGTTGCAAAAAACAACAACGAGGTTCTTCTTTGGGCGCGCAAAGATGAAGTTGTGTGCGGCATCAACGAAAACCACGCGAACCCGCGTTATTTGAGCGATGTTACGTTAAGCAAGAACATTACTGCAACGAAAAGCCACGAAGAGGCGCTTTCGGGTGCGCAAGCATGCGTGATTGTCATGCCGTCGTCCACGTTGCGTGAAACGGCGCAGGCGATTGCTCCTTTCGTAAGCGATACTCTTCCTATCATTATTTGCTCGAAAGGCGTCGAGGCTAAAACGGGCATGGTTGGCGTTGAAATCTTCGAAGACGTTTTAGGGAACGTGAGCCGTCTTGCTGCGCTTTCTGGTCCAAATCATGCAGAGGAAGTCATTTTAGGCACACCATCGGCTACCGTTATTGCCAGTGCGAATGAGCAAACAACGCAGCTGTTCCAGGAGCTTTTTGCCACGTTTTCATTCCGAACGTATGCAAGCACCGATGTTTTGGGCGTTGAGCTGTGCGCTGCGTTCAAGAATGTTATCGCTATCGCAACGGGTTGCGCGTATGGCTTGGGCTACGGTGACAATACGGCCGCCATGCTGCAAACGCGCGGTTTAGCGGAGATGAGCCGCTTAGTTACGGCATGCGGTGGGCAAGCGCTTACCTGCATGGGCCTTGCGGGCACGGGCGACATGATTGTGACGTGCATGTCGCGGCATTCGCGCAATCGTCGCTTGGGTGAGATGATTGCGCAGGGTAAGACGCTCGATGATTTTACCGCGGAAACGCATATGGTGGCCGAAGGCGCCGTTGCGTGTAAAACGCTTGGCGAGTTGGCGGCAAAAGTAGGCGTTGAGCTGCCCATTACCGATATCGTTCGCCGCGTGGTATGGGAAGGCTTCGACCCGCGCCTGGTATCCGACCGCCTGTTGGATCGTCCGCTCAGGCCAGAGTTCTACTAGGGCTTCAAGGCGCTTTGCGCAGTTGTAATGCGTCCGCCTCTTTATTCCAATCCTAAATAGTGGCGCTCCGCTTTGAGCAGGGCGGCGTTAAACACGTTCGCTTTCGTGGCGTTGAGTTTGCGGCCCGCTGCTGCGCAAATGCGATGCGTTGGTACCACAATGGCCAAGGGACTGCGTTTTGCGGCGGCACCAACAACGCGATACGCCGATTCATCGCCCAGGCGCGCGGCGATGGTTGATATGGCCGCACTTTCCCCGTAGGGGATTTTCATGATTTCGCGCCACACGTCTTTTTGAAACGCCGTGCCAGCGGGCGCTAACGGAATATCGAATACTTGTCTTTTGCCCGCGAAATATTCCAGAAGCTCGGTTGCCATAAGATTGGTCAGTCGATTAGGCTTGCATGGTCCGCTGAGTTCTTCTTCTCCAAACTTTATGCAGGTTACATGTGTATTCGTTGCCTGGATGGTCAAAAAACCGTAGGGACTGCGATACACGTAATATTGAACGGTTGCGTCGAAGGGCGCGGCATGGGTTTGCATAAAGTGCCTTTCTGTGGCCTCCAAAAAACCTGCATGTTTCATTATACGCGAGCTGTGGCATGCTCCTGCCATTAACAAATCGCGAAATAATACCGATATCTGCAAGGCCGCTGCCGTCTTTGCGCTAGAATGAGCGGCAAAACAAACGAAAAAGGAGTAGCCATGTTCCAGGAGCCAAAGATCGCCCCGTCAATTTTGTCCGCCGACTTCATGAATCTGGAAAGCCAAATCAAGCTTATCGAAGACGCCGGTGCGGGATATATCCACGTTGATGTCATGGATGGCCATTTTGTGCCGAATTTGACTATTGGCGTGCCTGTGGTCAAGCAGCTTGCTCGCATTGCACGCATTCCTTTGGACGTTCATCTGATGATCTCTAATCCGCTTGAGCAGCTGCCGTGGTATTTGGCAGCAGGCGCCAACATGGTCACGATGCATGTGGAATCGTTTGATGACGTGGATGGCATGCGAAAAGCGCTTGATGTGGTGCATGAGGCGGGTGCGCGCGCAGCGCTGTCTGTGAAACCGAAAACGCCCGTTTCCGTTTTGAAACCCGTTATCGAGCAGCTGGATATGGTGCTTATCATGAGCGTTGAACCGGGTTTTTCGGGTCAGTCCTATATTGAAGGCAGCGATAAGAAAGTTGCCGAAGTTGTTGAAATGGCGAAAAAGCACCAGGTAGAGCCGATGATTCAAGTTGACGGCGGTATTGGCTTGAAGACGGTTGCCGACGTTGCCCAGGCAGGTGCCGATGTATTCGTCTGCGGAAATGCCGTTTATGCCGCAGAAGATCCGGCGCAGGCGCTGAAAGAGGTCGAAGCAGCGGCACGTCGGGCTCAGCAGGATGTGCAATAGCACACGACTGGCTGGTTTGGCATGCGGAAGATCAGCCTTTGTGGTAAGTGAGTAAGAATAAGCGGGTAAGAATGAGCGATTACGTTTATCTTGATTATGCGGCAACGGCGCCCCTGTGCCCTGAAGCCGCAGATGCGTTAGCGCAGTTCATGCAGCCAGGCGCTGTTCATATGACGGCGGGCGGTGCGAATGCGAACTCGCTGCATGGACCGGGACGCTATGCCTTCGAGCTTTTAGAGAAAGCGCGGCGAAGCGTTGCGGAAAGCTTACATGCGAAGCGTCCTCCCGAGATTATCTTCACATCGGGCGCTACGGAATCCGATAACGCCGCCCTGTTCGGCCTAACGCGCGCTGCATTGCAACAGCGTGAGAAGCGCGGTATTCATGGGGGCGGCCACGTTATCGTATCTGCCATTGAGCACGATGCGGTGTTGGCGCCGGCGCACCGCCTGGAACGCGAAGGCGTTGCAGTCACGTATCTGCCGGTGGATTCCCGCGGGTTTGTGAGCCCCGCCGCATTGCAGCAAGCGTTGCGCGAGGATACGGTGCTGGTTTCCATTATGATGGCGAACAGCGAAGTGGGGTCGATCCAGCCCATTAAACAGCTTGCAGAAATCGCTCACAAGGGCGGTGCGCTTTTTCACACGGATGCAACGCAGGCACTGGGAAAGGCGCCTGTTGACCTTCAGGATTTGGACGTGGATGCTGCATCGTTTTCGGGGCACAAGATTGGCGCTCCGAAGGGTATTGGTGTTCTGTACTTGAAAGCGCGCACGCCGTTCGTGCCGTATCTTTTGGGCGGCGGACAAGAAGAAGGGCGTCGAAGCGGAACGCAAAACGTTCCTGCTATCTGCGCTTTTGCTGCCGCGTGCCAAGCTGCGGTGGAAACCCAGGAGGCAGAGTCCGCGCGCCTTCGCTGCTTGCGTGATAATCTGTACGCGCGCCTTGCTCAGCTCAAGCGCGTTTCCCCAACGGTCTTGGTTGGCGCGGGTGATGAAACGTATCTGCCTAATATTGTGCATGTTTTAGTTTCCGGTTTTGAAAGCGAGACGCTTATCATTCGCCTTGATCAGGCGGGCTTCGGCGTTTCGGGTGGTTCGGCCTGTTCATCGCATAGCTTGGATCCAAGCCACGTGCTCAAAGCCATGGGGGTGTCGCCCGATAAAGCGTATGGCGCACTTCGCGTGTCCATGGGGCGCTATACCACGCAGGAGCAGATTGACGCATTTGCGGCGGCGCTTGAGAATTGCATTCGGAAGTAGCTTGCTATGGAGCTGGTGAATTGCCACACGCATACGGTTTATTCGGGGCACGGCCAGGGAAGCGTTGACCAGCTGGTGTGTGCTGCACGCCGGGCGGGAATCACAACGCTTGCGGTAACGGAGCATTACCCACTGCCGCCCGAGCTTGATCCCTTGAAGGAAAACGCAATTGAAGCGGCGCTTCTTCCGCAGTACTTACAGGAAATCAGCGCAGCTCAGCAACGGTATTCGGATATCGAAGTAGTTGCTGGTGCGGAATTTGATTGGCTGGGAGATTTCGAGACGCGCACGATGGGCGGCGACACGTTCGCGCCGTTCGCGTATACGCTGCTGTCGGTGCATTTCATTGACGGCTGGGGCTTTGACGACCCAGCATATATGAGTCGATGGAGCGAATTTGGCGCCGATGCCGTGTGGCGGCGTTATATTGAGCTATGGATTGAAGCGACGTGCTCAGAGTGGCCCATCGATGCCATGGCGCATCCTGACCTGGCGAAGAAATTCGGATATTTTCCAAGCTTTGACCTGGACAAATGTTACCAGGAAATGGCCGAAGCGCTTGCATCGACCGATAAGATGGTCGAAGTCAACACGGCGGGTGCGTATTACGATTGCAAGCAGATGTATCCGGCTCCCGAGCTTTTGCGTTTGTTCTGCCGTGCGGGCATTCCTTGCTCGGTGGGTACGGATGCCCATGCGCCCGAGCACGTGACGCGCGGGTTGGATAAGGCATATGCCCTGATGTACGAAGCGGGGTATCGCTACATAACGGTTCCCACGGCAACAGGGGATCGTCGCTGCATTCCTTTGAGTTAAAAGTGTTCGAGGCGCGAAGTGAGCGTGCCGCTTGTCAAGAAGAGAGGAAGTTCCATGACGCTGCATTGCACCATCGGTGAGCTTGAACGGTTGCTTTTGGGGAAATATCCCGCGCAAGATGCGGAGAGTTGGGATAGAACCGGCTTGTTGGCGGGCGACCCTTCTTGCATGGTTTCCGGTGTTGCTGTGGCGCTTGATCCTTCGGTTCACGCGATTAAGCAGGCAAAACAAGCAGGAGCGAACGTGCTGCTCACGCATCACCCGGCATTTTTGCAGCCGCCCGAGAGTTTTCTTCCGGGAACTTCCGTGGCACAACAGCCCGGCGCTCTGATTTATGCTGCACTCGAAAAAGGTGTGGCGCTTATGAACTTCCACACGGCGCTTGATATGAATGAAGAAGGCCTTATGGCGCTGCCGAACGCTTTGGAGCTTGATTACGTGCGCACGGTGCAGCCGTTGCCGGGCGCAGCAGATACGGGTCGCGGTTACGGCGCGCTGTGCAGCGTTGGCGCTGTTAGCGGTGGGGGAGTTTCAGGCGCGGTTGTCGGCGAAGTCGCAGATGGAACTACCAGGGCAGCTGCCGCCGGAGACGCTGGCGAAGCTGCTGGTGCGACCGATGCCTTCGCGAAATCCGTCTGCCAGCTGGCTCAGGTGTGCAAGCAAGTGCTCGGTGGTGCCCCGCGCATCTGGGGTGACGCCCAGGCACCGGTGCGGTATGTCGTAACGGCGCAGGGGAGCGCGGGGTCTATTTTGCCCGATGCGCTTGCGCTGGGTGTTGATTGCCTGATTTGCGGCGAGCTGAAATATCACGACGCCCTTGCCTACGCGCAAGCGGGTTTGAACATTATCGAAGTGGGCCACGATGTGTCAGAGCAGCCGCTTGCTGATGTGCTTTATCGGTCTGTGAGGGATTTGGGCGTGGAAAACGTTGTAGAATTGCCTCGCACCGCAAATTGGATAAGCTTGTAGGATACGGGGAGGACCTATGTTTGCAACACCCGAGACTATCGATGATTTGTTGGAGCTGCAACAATGCATGCTTGCGCGCACGCAGGCGCAGCGTCAACTTGACGAGCTTCCGCAGCGCCAGGAGATTTTGCGTCTGCGACAGAAGAAAGCGCAGATAGAGGCGAAGGCGCAGCAGGTCGAGGCGCTTTTGCAGCAAGCACGCCAGGAACTTTCTCGCATATCCGACGATGACGAGCGCATGGATGCGCGCCAAAAGGAAAAGCAAAAGGAAATCGAGCACGCATCGGCTTCGGGTAATTTCCGTGCGGTAGAGAATCTGTCCAAAGAGTTGGATACCATCGCGAAAAAGCGCGTGACGCTTTCGCAGAAAAACGATGCCGCCGTGGCGCAGCTTGAGAAAATCGATCAAGTGAAAAAGCAGGTAGAAGCAGCGCTTTCGTCTGTTGAAGCAGCTGAGGTGAAGGAGATCGCGTCATTTCAGGAACAAGGCGGCGCCCTGCAACGAGAAATTGCCCAGCAGAATGCGGCTATCGAACAGCTGAGCGCGCACATTCCTGCCAATGTGCTTGCGGAGTTCAAGAAGGTCGCACTGCGCAGCGGTGGCGTTGCGCTGGGGAAATACGTTGACGGACGGTGCGGCTGCTGCCGTGCTTCCATTGATTCCGCTCACTTGGCGCAGCTTCGCACTCAGGCGCCACTTGCAACGTGCCCCTCGTGCAAGCGCCTGTTAGTGGTGTAGTGGGTTTTGTGGCGGCTGCGCGAGCGGAAGCTCGTATGGGCGGCAACGCCCACTCCCAGGGTATCCGGTGCGCCTTGTATACCGGATGCGACACGTTGCTTCCTTTGGTTTGCTTCGGTTGGGTCATGGCTCCCAGGCAAAAGATACGAATGAAGGCATACTCTCGATGCCCTTAATTGTTTAATCTCAAAGAACCCTGCTGCCAGCAACATTAAAAATGAGAGAAACGCTCTTTATCAAAACGCTCCGAGGTGTATACTAGGAAGGTTGGATTAACTGTTTTGTTTCAAAGGAGATGGTTATGGAAAGGAGAATTCCTGCATCGCGGAAGATTGTAAATGCTCTTCTGTCGATGGTACTGGTGCTGGGTCTCATGCCGGCACCTGCATTTGCCGGGGGGGGGGTGCCCTCAACGCTGAAGTAGATCAGGTTGCTTCGAGCGTGAATCCAGGAGCTGCTGATTTGGATAATGCAGCTTCAGGAGCACTCTCTAATGCTGATAGTGCGGCGGAAAGCGACTCTACGCCTGCTGCGGGCACTTCAATCGGGCCTTACGGAAGCGAAGGCGGCGATGGTTCTTTCGACGCTTCTTCTGATGGCGCAGACGCCCTTGCCCTAACGGATAATGAGTCTGATAGGGTTGCGCCGTACGCTATGGCATATTATGCCGTTCTCTACGACTCCGATGGCGATGGAACGGGCGAGAAGCTTGTTTTCCAG
>CAKTVK010000036.1 GCA_934623455.1 uncultured Eggerthellaceae bacterium
CACGAGCGCCCGTCCCGTTAACTGCGAAAACACCGTTCACGCCGGAAGTGTTCGGATGACGATGAAAATCAACCATTTTCTGCGAATCGTCAACAATCGCCACCCGTGGGTATGCCATACGCCAGGCCTGCCGCAGCGCACTACAGCGAACGCCATGTGGGGCTTGAAACGCTGCGTACGTTGATGTAGGCAATGTTGCCTTCGTGCTCGGAAAGCAACGCAAGGCACACGCGCTCTTTCTCGCGGATGTTCTCGGCGGTGCCAAACGCAATCTCAACGCCGTTTTCAAGCGTAAGAATGGTCGAATCCGCATCGGTCGCGGAAACACGCACCACCTGCTTTGCCAGCTCGGTTGTCATGCCCGAGACAATAGCCAACGCGTTATTCACGTTACTGTCGGTGCAAACCGTTCCGATCTTTGCCGAGGTACCATAAGGGACGTCCACAATCTGCAGAACCGATTCCGCATCGATATACACTTGCTCGCTAACCGTTGCCGCCGCTTGCGATTCCTTATCGGGAATAGGCATGAGCCAGGTTTTATCCTGCGCAATGGCCCACACGCGCGTTACGGCAGAATTTCCCGTGGGCACCGCCACCGTTGCCGCAATCTTGCGCTCCGTTACCACCAGCTCAAGCGTGTCGGGAAACACGCGATTCACCGCCACCGATTTAATCCATGCATCGCGCAGGCAATTCTGCTCGATGCGCGTGGTATCCACACGCAAAAGCGTGGTGCCATCGGGGATTTCCGCAAGCGCGATCATCTCTTCGTTCGTGAGATGTTCGGCGCCCTTGATAGAGATGTGCTGGATCTTCGCAATAGGAGCCAAGTACACGGCGAGAGCACCAATGAGCACCACCGCGATGATGATAACAACGGCAATCACGTTTCCCGATATACGGCGCCCCGTCTGTCGGCGCTGGTCGCGGCGCTGACCGCGATTGATCTCGCCCACAGTGCGCGTAACATACGCATCGCGCCCCGAAGTGCGCCCCGAAGCACGTCCTCCCGCATCGCGACCCAAGCGCGCAGATGCATACGACCCGTTTTGCCGGGAAGACACCTGCCGCGTTGTCTGTCGTGTCGAGGGCGCGCTACGACGCGAAACCGACGAACTTGACCTCCGTTTGTAGTTGGATGCCATACCGCTTATACACCTTCGCCTGAACAAGTTCCATGAGCGACCTCACATCGTGCGCCGTCGCCTCGTTTTCATTGACAATAAAGTTTGCATGCTTCTCGGATACCTGCGCACCCCCGATGCGCAAACCCTTGCAGCCCGCACCTTCGACCAGCACCGCAGCCGATTGTCCCTTGGGGTTTTTGAACACACTCCCGCACGAGGGACTTGAAAGCGGCTGGTTGTTGCGCCGCTTCGCCAAATTCGATTCCATCTTTCCCCTGATGAAGAAGGGGTCGGCAGGTTCAACCGCCAATGTGCATTCCAAAATAATCTCGTCGGGCGCAAACGAAGAGCTGCGGTATCCCCACTGCACTTCGGCGCCTGAGCGCTTGATGAATCCGCGCTCGACCGAGTAGCTGGTCACCGAGACAACCTGATTTCCAATCCAGGTATCGCGCGAACCGGCGTTCATGCGCAACGCGCCGCCCACCGTGCCTGGTGTGCCCACCGCGAACTCCAGACCCGCCAACGAGCGGTGAAATGCCTCTTGCACCACCGTAGACAGAGCAACCCCCGCACCCACGTAGAACCGATGCTCGGCCTCGTCATAACGGCACGTACGGAAATCGCGCCCCAACAGCACCATCGCGCCATCAAAGCCTTCATCGGACACCAGCACGTTCGAACCGCGCCCAAACGGCATCCAGGGAACACCTTCCCTACTGCATGCTTCGACCAAGCTTTTCAACGCACCTAAAGAACCCACCTGCACGAAATAACGGGCAGGTCCACCGATATGGTACGTGGTGTGCCGAGAAAGGGGCTCGTTGAGATACACATCGCCATCGAAGGACTCGGACACCAACAGCGCATCAAGCGCGCAGGCATGCCGTGCGACCATCTACGCCTCCCGCGCGCGCAGCTCTTCAAGAAGCTGCGGGCCCATTGCTGTAACATCGCCCGCGCCCATGGTGATAACAAGATCGCCCGGCTGCGTGAGCTCGGTCAAACGCACCGGTACATCAATGCGGCGAGGAACGTATTCCGCCGCCGGATGCCCTTCATGCGCCAGCACAACGTTTAAGAACGTTTTACCGTTCACGCCGGGAACAGGAGCCTCGCCTGCCGAATACACATCCATGAACACCAGCTGGTCGCACAAGTCAAATGCGCGCTCAAACTGGTCTTTCAGCACTTCAGTGAAAAGCGTGACACGCGAATAGCGATGTGGCTGGAACAACACCACAACACGCTTGAAATCAAGCTCGTGAGCTGCGGCAATAGTGGCAGCAATTTCGGTTGGGTGATGCGCGTAGTCGTCAACAACCGTAACGCCTGCGGCCTTACCCACCAAGTCGAAACGGCGATGAACGCCTTTGAACTTCGCCAAACTTGCCGCCGCCACCTGGGCATCGTAGCCCAGCGCGTCAAGCAGCGTTAAAACGCCGGCACCGTTGAGCACATTGTGACGCCCCGGATTCTGCAAAATGGAGCTGTCTACCGTTTGACCGCTCGGAAGCATGAGCGTGAACGTGCTACCTACGCCATGCGGCGTATACGAAACAACGCGCGCGTCGCAGCTTTCGGAAAAGCCGTACGTCGCCACATGATGGCACGCTTTACGTGCAAGGGCAACGAGCGACGGATCGTCGCCGCATACCACGGCTACGCCATCGCACGGAACCGATGAGATGAACTCGGAGAATTTGCCCCTGA
This sequence comes from uncultured Eggerthellaceae bacterium, assembly GCA_934623455.1. GTDB lineage: Bacteria > Actinomycetota > Coriobacteriia > Coriobacteriales > Eggerthellaceae > CAKUOV01. The sequence goes on from CAKTVK010000036.1 coordinate 2,844, forward strand.
TTTCGCTTAAGTCCTTGTAGTGATCAAGATGATCGGCTTCTACATTCGTAATGAGCACCGCAGTAGGGTTCAAATACGTGAAAGACTTGTCGGATTCATCGGCCTCTACCACGTAATGGGGGCCTTTTCCCGAATGAGCATTCGTGCCATAAGCGCGCACAATACCGCCGATCAGGAACGTGGGGTCATCGCCCATGTCGTCAAGCACGGACGCAAGCATGGAAGACGTAGTGGTCTTGCCGTGCGTGCCAGCAACGGCAAGCGTTTGCAGGTTGCGGCCCAGGAAACTGAGCATCTTCGCGCGATGCCAAATAGTCAGACCCGCTTCACGCGCAGCCTTGTATTCGGGATTGTTGTCCAAAATAGCTGTAGAAATGACCACAATATCGGGATGATGCGCCACGTTTTTCGCGTCATGCCCAATGGAAACGGTGATACCCGCCTCCACCAGCTGGTCGGTATATTTGCTTTGACGCAGGTCGGAGCCGCTTACCTGCAAGCCTTGATCGTGTGCAACGCGCGCAATACCGCTCATGCCCACACCGCCGATGCCAATGAAATGCACCGATGTTACTGCTTTTCCTTCAACCATAAGAGGGGAATCGTTTTGTTGTTCGTTTTCAGCCATGAGTACTTTTCTCCTTGTCTTTATGCAGAAAGTATCATACCCAAAAACTTACTGCTGCGCCGTTTTCATCACAACATCTGCCAAACGACACGCTGCATTTGCGGTGTCATGAGCCAGCGCCGCCTTATGCATGGAGGCGCGCAAGCTTTCGTTTTCAATAAGCTGCGCCACCATTGCCTGGAATTCGGGCGTATCCAGAGAATCATCCGCCATCATTGATGCGCAGCCCGCCTCTACATATGCGCGCGCATTCGTTGTTTGGTGATCAGCCGTGGCATGAGGAAACGGCACCAAAATAGCAGGGATGGCGCGTGCGGAGATTTCCGCCAGCGATGTGGCACCCGCGCGCGACACAATCATGTCCGCTGCCGCCATGGTTTCGCCCATGCGGTCTTGATACCCCATGACAATCCAGCGTTTTTCCTGGTCGCTCGAAAGTGCAAGATCTTGCACCACGGCATTGTATTCCTTAGGGCCCGTGATATGCACAATGTATAAGTTCGGATACGCCAGAAGCTTATCCTTCATAGCGCAAAGAGCCTGGTTGATGTGACGCGCACCCAAGCTGCCGCCGAACACAAGCAGCATCAGGGCATCTTCGGGAATACCCAACATCGCGCGACCTTCGGCGCGCGTGGAGGACAGCACGCCTTTGCGCACCGGATTGCCCGTTACGATGACTTTTGAGGGATCGACAATGCCTTGCCCCGCGCATGCATATGTCAAGCACACTTTTTCGGCACTTTTCGCAAGCAGCTTGTTCGTAAGACCCATAACGGAGTTTTGCTCGTGGATAACCACGGGGATATGCTTGCTTTCCGCCGCGCGACCCACGGGAATGGAAACATAGCCGCCAAAACCCACCACGACATCAGGCTTGATTTCATCAAGCCATGCACAGGCGCGCTTCCCGCTTTTTGACAGCAAGCGCAGCGCACGTATAAGCGAAAGCGGATGCGACCGATTGAATCCAGCGGCCTCGAAAGGTACGAATTCAATGCCCGCTTGCGGAACCAAGCGTGCCTCCACGCCTTGCGGCGTACCGGCAAATTTCACCTGGCATCCGCGTTCTTCAAGCACCTCGGCCAACGCTAAAGCGGGATTGATGTGTCCAGCAGTTCCGCCGCCCGATAAAACGACAAGCATGACTACCTTCTTCCTTTTCTTTGTACGGAACGCAAGGGTTCCGATCGATAGTATCCGTTACGTTCTTGCGAGCTGCGCCCGCGAGGTCCGCCGCCCAAGCTGCCGCCACCTGGAGAGCCGCCAGGGCTGCCGCCGCCTGAGTAGCCGCGCGACGAGAAATTAGGCAAACCCGCGAAACTCATGCGTTGTCCCTGGTCGGAAACGCGCGTTGTCACACGTAGGTTCTCGCGGCGGCGCGCATATTCCGCTTCGGGCGTTTCGTCTTCCGACGCGCGCGAGCACGCCAAAACAAAGCCGAGAATAATCATGGTTGCCAACATGGACGAGCCACCCACCGAGAAAAACGGAAGCGGCTTTCCCGTCATGGGCAAAATCGAGATAGCACAACCAATGTTCAAATACGCCTGGAACACCAACATGGTAATAAGGCTTCCCGAAAGACCGCGCGAAAACGAACTTCCGCATTGATGCGAAATCTTCAAGCCGAAATAAAGCAGCGCCAAGAAGCACAAAATGATGAACATACCGCCCACAACGCCCAGCTCTTCGCACACCACGGCAAAAACGTAGTCGGTATTGTTCGCGGGCAAATACAAAAACTTCTCGCGCGAATTGCCCAAACCCACGCCGAACAATCCGCCATCGGCCAGCGCATATAAAGAATGGATGGTTTGGTATCCCGCGCCAAAGCCGTTCTCGCCATCATCCCACGGGTGAAGATAGACCATGCGCTCGCCACGGTAGCCATCACCAAATGCGTTCATCAGGGCAAATCCAACAAGAGCAGCGATAATAATCAGAAAAACCGGCGCAGGCTTATCCGTAAAATACAGCGCAGCAATCAAGCAGACAAAGCAAATGATGCTTGTTCCCAGGTCGGATTGTGTAATGTAGATAGCACCAATGGGAGCAGCAACCAAAACAACCAGGCGGATGAAAAGCTCCTTGGGACCCATATTGCCTTGATCGAAATCATCGATGTTCTTACATGCCATCAAAGCTAGACCGATTTTAATGAACTCACCCGGCTGCAATTCGCCAAGAACTGGCAACACAATCCAGCGCTTCGCGCCGCCATGGCTTACGCCGAACAGCGCCGTGGCCGCAATAAGCACAATGCATACGCCCCAGACAATCCAAATGACATTCGTCTTCCAAAAATCAAGGGGAATGAACCGATAGATGACAAACGCAAGAATCAACCCCAGAAACGCCATTTTGCCTTGGGAAAACAGGTAGCTTGTACTTGCGTTACCTGCGGAAATGGACGTGATGGTAGAAGCGGAAAACGCCATGATCAGACCGCAGAGCAGCAAAATCAGTGCAAACACAAGAAACCCCAGGCGGGGTTTAAGGATAGACGGATTGACAGAGCTCATAGCCATACGCGCAAAAGACTTTCGCCGGCGAACTTACGCGCCCAAACGCTCACGGCGGGCGGCAACAAGTTTTTTGAACACTTCGCCGCGCTCTTCGAAACAGGAAAATTCGTCGAAGGAAGCGCACGCAGGCGTCAAGACAACGTTATCGCCGGAGCGAGCAACGCTCAATGCAGCATCAAGGGCATCTTCCAGCCACGGCGCGCGCAGAAGCGTAAGATCGCCCTTATCGGCCGCAAACGCCTGGTAGAAGCGCTCTTGGCACTCGCCAAAGCACACCACAGCATGGGCATATTGCTTTGTAGCCTGCACCAGCTCCGTTAAGTCGGTGCCTTTATCGCGGCCGCCATAGAGCGCCACAACTGTTCCCGGCTCGAAGGAAGAAAGCGCCTTCAAGCTTGAATCGACATTCGTTGCCTTCGAATCGTTGAAGCAATGCACGCCGGCAATGCTGCCGCACGGCTCATTGCGATGCTCCAGCGGCGCAAAGCTCTTCAGACCGTCGATGATCTGGGCATCGCTTGCACCAATGGCAAGCGCGCACGCAGCTGCCGCCAGGGAGTTCGAAATATTATGGTCGCCTTTAATCTGCAGGTCGCTCACTGCACACAATTCATGGCGCACGCCCGCAAGCTCAATAACCAGCGTTTCGTTTTCGTCCACGTATGCCGCAGAAGATGCGCCGCAACGCGCAATCATGCTCTCGCGAACACCCGCCGCCGTGCCTAACGGCAGGTAATCGAAACCGCGCTCTTCGGCAGACAGCGCCTTGAGCTCGCGAATCTTGCCACGCACCACTTCATCGGTGGCATCAAGAATTGCCAGAGCACCGGGCGTTTTGTTCAAGTTTGCCAAGCACTTGTACTTTGCATCGCGATACGCTTCAAACGACAAGTGCCAATACAGATGATCGGGCGTAATGTTCAAAATGACCGATGCAACCGGCGCGAAAAGCGATGTTGACGCCAGCTGGAACGAAGAAAGCTCCGCCACGTAAACATCCACACCACCTGCAGCAACAGCATCTAAGCATACATCGCCGATGTTTCCTACGGCAGCTGCTTTGAAGCCTGCGCGCTTCAGAATGTGCGCAGCAAGCGACGTGGTGGTCGTTTTTCCGTTCGTTCCCGTAATGGCAACCCAACGCGCATCCTTGTTGCTTTCGCGCCAAGCGAATTCGGCTTCGCTCACTACTTCTTTGGAAGCCGCAGCAGCGTTGCGATAAAAGTCGGAGAATTGCGAAATGCCCGGGCTGGCAATGCACAGGTCGTACGAGTCGGAAAACTGCTCGCAATCAAAGGCGAACGTAACGTTTTCACTCGCAAAGCGATCTGCAAACGCCTGCGCTTTCTGGTTTTGCGCGCCTGCCGCAACAAAAACGCTTTCCACGCGCGTTCCCACCAGAGCAGACAGATACGACACGGCCGCCATGCCGCTTTTGCCCAGTCCAATCACTAAAACGCGCCCAAGAAATTCAGGCGCGTGTTTTTTGCCGGGAAGAAGTCTCATTTCGGATTCGCTCATAAAGCAGCTCCTAAACAATCGTCTCAATAAAGTACAGCAGGAAGCCCGAAGCAGCCAAAACGCCCGAGACAATCCAGAAGCGCACAACTACCTTCGTTTCGCTCCATCCCTTCTTCTCGAAGTGGTGGTGAAGCGGAGCCATAAGGAAGATGCGTTTTTTCGTGCGCTTGTAATACGCTACCTGGATGATCACGGACAGCGCCTCGGCCACGAACAAGCCGCCGATGATGATGACAACGAATTCCGTTTTCGTAAGCACCGCAAGCGCCGCAAGCGCCATACCCAGCGCCAACGAGCCGGTATCGCCCATGAAGATATCGGCGGGAAATGCATTGAACCACAGAAAGCCAATGCACGCGCCCGCCAGCGCAGCGGCAAACACCGCGGAATCCAATAAGTCGGAGCGATACGCAATAGCCGCCATGACCAGCATAACAATCATCACCGTGCCAGCAGCCAGGCCATCAAGGCCGTCAGTCAAGTTCACGGCGTTGCACATGCCCACCATCAGGATGTTAACGAAGATAAGGTAGAGCCAGGGAATCTCAATGCCATTGCCCAACGGCACGATTGTGGTCAAAACACCCAGGTCAAAGGTGTAGACAAACGGAATAGAGACAGTCGGCTCAACGCCGCCCGCATTCACCGCCACCAAACAAAAGACTGTTGCAATGCCGAACTGCCCCACCAACTTTGCCTTCGGGGTTAGTCCAAGCGAGCGCTCGTGCGCAATCTTGGAAGCATCATCGACAAGCCCCAGCACGCCCGCCAGAAGCGTAGCCGCCAAAAGCAGTATCGTTTGCACAGAGGGCGAGCACACCAAAAGCGAAGTGACTAGAACCGCAACAAGCATGATCAAACCGCCCATAGTGGGGGTGCCCTGCTTCACTAAATGGCTCTGAGGACCATCGGCGCGCACTTGCTGACCCACATGGCTTGAGCGCAAAAGACGAATAAACGCAGGCATAACCGCCATAGTCAACGCGGCAGCAAGAACAACCGCCAAGAATACTAAAAAGGTTGGGTATTTTGAAAAAGCCGAAAACATCTATCGAATCAGTCCCTCCACCACACGGGACAAGCCCATGAAATGAGAAGCTTTCACCAACACAGCATCGGTTGGCTCAAGCATGCTATCAAGCGTTCCTAATACATCGGAAATCGAATTTGCCTGAACAATTCTATCCGCACTCATACCCGCTTCAAGCGCTGCTTGCGCAATATACGCGGAAAGTTCACCGATGCAGATAAGATAATCAACGTTAAGCGAAGGAATAAGCGCGCCGATTCCCTTATGGCACGCCTCTGCATACGAACCAAGCTCGCCCATATCGCCCAAAACGGCAATATGGCGGCCGAAACCGTCCATCGCAGAAAACGTGAGAAGCGAAGCACGCATTGATTCCGGGTTCGCGTTATACGTATCGTCGACAATCGTGTAGCCGGCGCGCGCCTTCACGACTTCCTGCCTTCCCGCTTCGGGAAGAGCGGCCTGGAGCGCCGATGCTATTGTCTCAAGCGCCATGCCGCACTGCAGGCCAACCGCGGCAGCGGCTGTTGCATTGGAAACGTTGTGCAGTCCACGCAAGTTCAAGCTTACGGGCACGTGCGTTTCCCCGCGCTGGAGCTGGATGAAGCCCTGCGCGCACAGCACGAAGCACGGACGACCCTCTTCATCGAGGTGGATGTTTTCCGCCCATACGGCCGGGGCGTTGTCTTCGGGCGCCGCCTGCAACCCAAAACGAACCACGCGAACATCACGCGCCGCAAGATGTGCATTCTCGCACAAGAAGTCAGCGTAATCGCCGCCCGCGTTCACGAACGCCACGCCCTTATGAGAAGGCAGCTCGCAAAACAGCTCGCCTTTCGCGCGGGCAATATTGTCGCGACCGCCTAAAAGCTCAATGTGGCTTTCTCCCACGTTCACGATAAGGCCCATATCGGGCTGGACAAACGAACAGAGCCCGTGGATTTGTCCTTGGCCGCGCATGCCCATTTCAACCACAACGTATTCGGTGTCCGCATCGGCGGAAAGCAACGTTTTCGGAACGCCCAGCTCGTTGTTCTGGTTCGCTTTCGTTGCAACCACGCTGTGCTGAGCAGCCAAAACATCGCGCACTAAGTTCTTCGTAGTGGTTTTCCCGCTTGACCCGGTCAATCCAATAACGCATCCCGAAAGCTTTAAGCGCCATGCGGCGGCAAGTTGCGTTATAGCATCGGCGGTATCGGGCACTTCCAAAATACCTGCCCCCAGCTCGCGCGCAAGAGCACACGTCTGCTCGGAGGGGTTTTTCATTACCAGGGCAAGAGAAGCACCTGAACGCAGGGCGCTGTCAACGAAATCGTGGCCATCGACACGTTGGCCCGGAAGCGCAACGTAGAGTGCATCGGGGACGACTTCTCGTGAGTCCCACGTCAACGAGCACGCCAGCTCTTTCGCTCCAAGAGGATCAACGACAATATCCGCGCCCGTGATCTGGGCTATTTGCTTTGCATTCAAACGCATGCGCGAAAAACTCCTCTTTTACCTTGTCTTTGTATCCGTTTGCGTGCCCCGGGCGCCGCGTTGTCAATGCAGCAAGCAGTGCAAACGCGCCTGCTGGCGCCAGCATTCAAACCCTTGCGCTCGAAGCGCGCAGCGTGCATCAAGCAAACCCGCGCTTCGAAGCCTTTGGACCTACCCGAGCCTCCTTGAACTCCTTAAGCGCCAAACGCACACTCAAGCTCTTCGGCAGCCACAACTGCATCGTCGAACTGAAGCACGCGGCCGGCAACCAACTGATAATCTTCGTGACCCTTGCCTGCCACCAAAATAGAATCGCCCGGCTTCGCAAGCGCAATGGCGCGTGCGATAGCAGCGCGACGGTCAGCCTCAACTTCATAGCGCCCTGCAGGCTCCCCCATGCCGGCAACAATATCGCGAATGATGGCCTGTGGGTCTTCGGTACGCGGGTTATCGCTGGTCACTACCACGTAGTCGGCCGCAAGCGCAGCCTTACCCATAAGCGGGCGCTTCGTGGCATCACGATCGCCACCGCAGCCGAACACCACAATCGTGTGGTTGTCGCTCAAAGCCTTCACCGCGCTGAGCGCCTTCTCCAAAGCGTCAGGTGTATGCGCGTAGTCAACGAAAATGGACACGCCGCCATCGTGAGCGGTGTGAACGCGCTGCAAACGGCCCGGAACGAAAACGGGCTTCTTGAACGAAGCAATAATATTATGCGCAGTAATGCCCAGCGAAAGCGCAATGCCGAACGCCGTCATCATGTTGGATACATTGAATTTACCCACCAGCGGGTAATCGAAATCGTAAACGGAACCGCAGGCATAAAGCTTCACGCGCGTGTGCGTCTGGAAATATTCAACTTCTTCGGGATGAATCTGAGCAGATTTCTCGAAACCCGTGGTGATAATGTCGTCGCCCGCGCTGGAACAGCGATGCAACAGTTCTTTGCCCCACTTATCGTCGATGCAGATAACGCGCTTAGACGGATAATCCTTCCCAAAAAGCAGCGCTTTTGCCTCGAAATATTCCTCAAACGTATGATGGTAATCCAAGTGATCTTGCGTGAGGTTCGTAAATGCGGTCACCGCGAAGTGACACCCCCACGTGCGCAGCAAGTCAAGTGCATGAGAGCTTACTTCCATGGCAACCACCGAGCGATCGTTTTGCGCCATGCGACCCAAAAGCGCCTGCAGGTCGGAAGATTCCGGTGTGGTGTTCGCCGTTTTCTCAAGCGTGCCATCGGCGATAACGCCTACCGTGCCGATGATGCCCGTTTTCATACCCGCTTCGCTGGCAATATGGTTCACCAGGTACGTGGTGGTCGTTTTGCCATTCGTGCCGGTAATGCCCACCAGGGAAAACTTCGTAGAGGGGAAATCGTTGAATGCGGCAGCTGCAGCGGCCATGGCCTTGCGCGAATCGCTTACCACAACTTCGGTCACATCGGTCGCATCGGCCAGGTACAGTTTGCGTTCCACCACCAGCACTTTCGCACCACGATTAATGGCATCTTGCGCAAAAGAGTGACCATCGGTCACTTTACCCACAATGCAGAAGAATGCATCTCCCGGCTTCACTTTATCGCTGCGGTAGGCAATGCCTTCAATGGGTTCGTCGGCGTTGCCGATAATGGTGCAATCGATTTGCGAAAAAAGCTCCGCGCATTTTTTAGCCATGAGATTCTCCCTTATTTCGGCGAAATTTTGTATCGCTCTATAGCATATGACATTATAGCCTTAAACGGGGCACACACATTTGTTTGGTAGGGCGTCTCGCCGGTTGTCACAAAACATACCAATTTGCTGGTGGAGTCGGGAAGAAAGCCGCAAAACGCCAGATTATAGACGCCTTCCTTGTATCCTCCCTGGTCAGAAGCGACTTCTGCCGTGGATGTTTTGCCCGCAACCGTATAGCCGTCAATCGCGGCATCCTTTGCGGTGCCGTATTCAACAACCGAGGTCAGCATGTCTACCGTTTCATCAAGCGCCTGCGTATCCGTTGTCACTTCCTGCGTATCGTACGTCACATATTCGCCCGTTTGCGGCAGCGCAATAAGGAAATGCGGGGTAACCGTCACGCCATCGTTTTCAAGAATGCCATAGAAGCGCGCCATTTGCAGCGGCGTGTTCATAACACCTTGACCAAACGACACGTTATAGCCCTGAATGAGCGACCACGAGTTCCGATCAAGCAGATAACCAGCGCTTTCATTGGGATAATCCACGCCTGTTGTCTGCGTGAGCAAATACTTGTTGATCTCTTCATAGAACGGAGTGAATCCCAGTTTCTCGATGGAAAGCGCAATGCCCACGTTCGACGAATACGCCAGAATATCGCGCAGCGAATACGTGCACGCATCGCGATCGTGCGCATCGGTAATGATGTAGTTGTCCGCTTCAAGCTCAACAGGGCATTCCAACTCATCTTCGGGGGTCATGACATCGTTTTCCAAAATCGAAAGAGCCGATACGGTCTTGAACACCGAACCGGGTTCAAAGGCATGCGTGACGCACTTCAGATCGGTCGCGCCTGCTTCTACCGTAGTTCGATCCGAAGGGTTGAACAAGGGAAGCGATGCCGCCGCATAAATCTCGCCCGTCCCCGCGTCCATAAGGACCGCAGATGAACTATCGGCATCAAGCTTTTCCGCAGAGGCAGCAATCTGCTCTTCCAAAAGCGCCTGCATCTCAATATCGATTGAAATCATGATGTCTTCACCGTCTATCGGTTCGACTTGCTCATATACGGTGCCCGGAATAGCGGCGCCACCCACACCTGCCTGCGCGCGCTTGATGCCATCCGTGCCCTTCAAGATGTCGTCGTAATACGCTTCAAGGCCGGTAAAGCCCGCGCCATCGGAATCCAAGCAGCCGATAACCTGACCGCCCACCTGGCCGTACGGATAAACGCGATCGAGCTCGTCTTCGTAATAGAAGCCGTCAAGATTCATATCGATGAGTTTTTCAGCCGTTTCAACCGAAATCTTGCGCGCCACACATACATAACGGGAATTCGCCGTGGTCATGATGTCAGAGTAATACTCCACGCTGTTGCCCAGAACAGAAGCAACGTCCTGCGCTTCTTCCTGTAAGTCCGAGATGAGCGTGGGGTCGCAATAAACCGACTTCACTTCAACGCTTGTGGCCAAAACGTTGCCGTTTCGGTCGTAAATAGTACCGCGATGCGCCAAAAGCTTCGTGGTTGACGCACGCGCAGCCTGCCCCATCGCAGCATTATCCGCCGCTTGAAACACCTGCAAGCGCAAAAGCTGAAAGCCGAATGCGACCACGATAGCAATTACAATGAAAAAGGCAGCGCGGAAACGCCTTTCGAAAATACCATCCGAACCACCAAATGCCGGATGCGGGGCGTTTTCCGAATAAGCGCGTCTTGAGTTGTTGTCATTATTGCGGGACATGAAGGAAAACCCTCCTTACGAGTTGCGTGCTACAACCCTAAGGCTTCCCGCCAACGAAAGATCCCCTTGCGCGTTCGTAACCACAACATCTTCACCGAGTTTGATAACGGTAGCCGTCTCGGGAGAAATCATGCCCAAATCGTTTGCTGCTTCCTGAATGCGCGTAGGATTGGAAAGCGCGCTTACTTCGACTTCAAGCAAGCTGCCCTCGTGACGCGCGTCAACCAGTTCCGAAGCAACTTTCTGGGATTCCATGGAAAGCGTAACAGATGCGGAGTCAAGAATAACGTGCACTGCAGCGAAAATCGCAAAGACAACCGCAATAACCATTGCGAAGGCAGCAGCAGTTATCAGGGCATTTGTCGATACGCCTTCCTGTCGCTGATGCGTAGTATGCACGCGCACGCCAGGGCGAGAAGGCTGATATGCCCTTTCGAACCTTGGATCTTGATATGCACGAGCAGCGGTTGCCACGAATTTCTCACTTTCACGAGGCAACGAAATGCCTCGGCTTTATAACTTTTCTGCGACTCTCAATTTCGCGCTGCGAGAGCGCGGATTTCTTTCAATTTCGTCCTTGGTAGGAAGAATAGGCTTGCGACTTACCTGCTTGAGCAGGGGCGCATGTCCACAAGCACACACCGGCAAATCGGGCGGACACGTGCAACGATTCGCATACTCGGCAAAGAGATCCTTCACGATACGATCCTCCAGGGAGTGATACGTTATGACCGCAATGCGGCCCCCGGGGTTCAGCCAACGCACGGCTGCCTCGAGCCCCCGCTTCAAAACACCCAGCTCATCGTTTACCTCGATGCGCAGTGCCTGGAACGTGCGCTTTGCAGGATGCCCGCCAGCGCGGCGCGCCGAAGCGGGAATGGCGCTCTTGATAATCTCCACGAGCTGCCCGCTTGTTTCGATGGGCTGACGTTGACGCGCGGCCACGATGAACTGCGCAATGCGGCTTGCCCACCGTTCGTCGGAATAGCTGCGAATGATTCGGGTGAGATCTGCTGCGGTATAAGTGTTGACGATCTCTGCTGCGGTTAAAGTAGTGAGTTTACCCGAACCATCCATACGCATATCCAACGGGCAATCCTCCTTGAAGGAAAAGCCCCGGTCTGGCGTGTCAATCTGCACGGAAGAAACACCCAAGTCGAAAAGAACCGCGTCGATACCGGGAACGGGGATGCTCATCAAAAGCTCATCCATATTCCCGAAGTTGCCTTTCAGCAAGGCAAGCCGCGGACGCGTTTCATCGGGCAGCGATTCAAGCCGAGTTTGCGCAGCGGCAAGCGCCACGTCATCTTGATCGATACCGATGAGCATTCCTTCCGGACCAAGGCGTTTGGCCACTTCCAGGGAATGCCCTGCCCCACCGAGCGTGGAATCCACGAATACGGTGTGTGTTTTGAGCGCGAGTGCATCGAGGCACTCGGGGAGCAGGACGGGTATGTGCCTAAATTCTTCAGTCAAGGTGCTATTCGGCAGTGCCGTAAAGTAGAGCTGCCAAATCGATATCGGATTCGAATGCTTCGCGTGCCTGAGGATCCCAGATCTCAACGTAGCCGGTGTTGCCAATGAACACGGCCGTAGAGCCAATGCCTGCTGCGTCGCGTTGATCGGAAGGAATGTTGATGCGGCCGGCGGAGTCCGTTTCAATTTCTTTTGCACGGCCCTTCAACACACTTCTAATTTTCTCGTGGCGCGGATTGGATTGCTGGAAACCGCCATCGCTTTCGAAGAAGCGCTTCACCCACTCATTGAAGCCCTCGGGTTCGAAAAGCAGCAGACAGGTTTTGTCAGGATTCAACGTCACAATCAATTCCTTGGAAAGCTCTTTGGCAAACTTCGGCGGAAGCGCAACACGGCCCTTAGCGTCAACCTTATAGCTATATTGGCCCATAAGGTCGATCACCGTGTTACCTCCTTTCGCAGACAGTACGCCCTTTGCTTTCCGTATAACCCAGTATAAACACTTTTCCCCACAAAACAACCCAAACCCACCCATTTATGTTCAATTTCCCACACATGGGCACAAAAATCGCCCCGTTTTCAACGAGGCGATAGGTAGAGCAAGATTTTTTGATAGAGATGCTATTTATTTTTTAGAGGGGAATGACACCGTGAAAGACGGTGAAAGATGCGCAGGTGCAAGCATATGAGCAGCGCGCTTTTTAATGATTTCGTCAGGGCTTCACATGGGCGCGCGGATGAGCGTTCAGATACTCTTCGCGAATATGGGTGCGGCTGACATGCGTGTAGATTTGCGTAGTGGAGATATCGGAATGGCCCAAGATTTCTTGGATAGTGCGCAAATCCGCTCCCCCTTCAAGCATATGCGTTGCATACGAATGCCGTAACGTATGGGGATGCAGTCCCTTCACGCCAACGGCATGCCCCGCATTCGCCACGATTTTATGGACGCTTTGACGGGAAAGTCGCGTTCCGCGCGTGTTCAAGAACACCGCGGGCGTGGGACGCTCCCCCGCTAAGGAAAGCTCTGCTCGCGCATTGCGCAGATACTCATCGAGCGCGCGAGCAGCCGCACCCGAAATGGGAGAAATACGATCTTTGTCGCCTTTTCCGCGCACACGCAAAAAGCCCTGATCAAATTGGATATCGTGCAAATTCAAACCGGTGAGCTCGCTCACACGTAAGCCGCAACCGTAAAGCAGTTCCAAGATCGCCTTATCACGAAGACCAGCTGAAGTAGCAGGAAATGGCTGATCAAGAAGCTCCGTTACTTGATCGATGCTCAAAACATCAGGGAGAAGCTGCGGGGTTTTCGGCGGATAGAGGACATCGGCCGGATTATCTTCGCGATAACCCTCGCGCACCAGAAATTTGAAGAAGCCTTTGATGGTGGAGAGCGTGCGTTTGATGCTTGTTGCGGCAAAACCTTGTTCGCTGAGGTCGTTTTGAAACGCAACGATATCATTTCGCTGCGCATGCTCAAGCAAAACACCGCGCCCGTTCAAATAATCCTCGAATTTGCGCAGGTCGCGGCCGTACGCCTCGATTGTTTTATCGGCACTGCCTCGTTCGATGCGCAAGTAAGAAAGAAAATCTTTTGCCAATTGTCCCATGCACCCATTATAGTTGACAAACTCCCCCGGCGGTATTTGATGACAAATTACCCCACCTTTTGTCAACATTTCAATCGAGTAGGAGGTGCGTCGTTATTCGGCGCACCGTCCTCTCACACCACCGTGCGTACCGTTCGGTACACGGCGGTTCCGCTAACTTACACGCACCTGCCTGTAATAATCCGAGAAAAACAGGTAGCCTTTACGACGTAGCTGCTCGTTTCTGATTGCCTTGCTCATTATGGGGCTCCCGGCTGTTCGCCAGTAGCTTTTACGAGTATTGGCAAATTCCCATGCTTTTTGCCTTTCGATGCCGCATTTCTTCAACATCTTATAGCGCGTGCGAACACGCTTCCACTGCTTCCAGTAGACCATGCGGATGCGCCTGCGCATCCATTTGTCTACTTGGCATAGCAGCGACCTCATATCCGCTAGCTTAAAGTAGTTGACCCAGCCCCGCACAAACCACGTTATGGCTTGCGGCCTGTAGTCATTTGGCATTGCGTTGCTTCTCGCGGTGAGCTCCCTTACGCGCTCCTTCATCGCCTTGATGGATTTCGGGTGCACGCGAAGGCGGCACCTCCCATCCTTGCGATAGAAGGCATAGCCTAGATATTTCACCTCGCTGAACCTTGCCACGCAAGTCTTGTCCCTGTTCACCTTGAGAAACAGCTTCTCTTCGATAAACGAGGCAATGGACTTGCACACCCGCTCCGCGGCTCGCCTTGACTTGCTGAATATCATGCAGCCGTCGGCATAGCGCACAAAACGGTGCCCCGTCTTTCGAGCTCCTTGTCAAGCTCGTTGAGCATGACGTTGGACAGAAGCGGAGAGAGCGGTCCTCCTTGGGGCATGCCGACCTTTGTTTGCTCGAATGCGCCGCCCACCATGACACCGGCGTTCAGGTACTTGTGTATAAGCGACACCACCCGCCCGTCGGTTACGGTTTCCGATAGCACTTGAACAAGCTTTGATTGGCATACCGTGTCGAAGAACTTCTCTAAGTCCATATCAACCACCCATACATACCCATCGTCGATATGACGCCTGCAGGCGCAGAGTGCGCCATGCGCGCTCCTATTGGGTCTGAAGCCAAAGCTCGAGTCGCTGAACTGCGGCTCGAACAGAGGCGTTAGCTGGGCGGTGATAGCTTGCTGCACCACGCGGTCCACTACGGTAGGGATTCCGAGTTTTCTCGCCTTACCTTTCTCTTTCTTGGGAATTTCCACCCTTCGCACGGGGCGCGGGGCGTATTTCCCTTGCTCGATTTGCTCGAAGAGTTCATCTGAGCGGTCTTTGAAGTAGCCATGCATCTCGGACACGCTCATCTTGTCAACGCCAGCGCCGCCTTTGCTGGCCTTGACCTTTTTGTAGGCAAGACGCATGTTGTCCTTGCCGACGATCCTTTCCAGCAAATCATTCGGGCAGTGCGTGTCGGCGTGTTTGTCGGGCGCTATCCTTTGAGCGCTTGACGCTTGCAAGTGCTGTCCTTGTTCCGCAAGTTCCATTTCCTGCAAACCCCACAATGCGGGTTGGCTGCCTTTAATCGCGCCCATAGGTAACCTCCCTTCTACTTACACCTGTTAACGGTTCGACCCTTCCCTAGAAGTTGGACACCCCTTTAGGTACTATGGTCTCGGCTGACTTCTCATGGCAAGCTTTACTCCGCATCTGCAAAATCCATTGCACTCATGCGTCCATGAGACCTCCCGAGGTAAGCCGCGTTTCTTTCCCTCCATGCGCCTGCCGCATTTACGCCATGGGCTTCCGCATGGCTATAGGGCTTCGACTTGTATCGCAGCCTCACCCGCCCATATACGCCTGATGCGGTTCCTGTCCGTCAGGCCAGAGGTTTGCCTTATGCTTCCTTCAGATTCCACCTCGCGATGGACACCCTTGCACTTGGCTATGCGCTTCCCGCCATTGGGCGCGCTAGGGACTTTCACCCATTAGAAACGTGCGCATGCTCGGC
>CAKTVK010000037.1 GCA_934623455.1 uncultured Eggerthellaceae bacterium
GCCTCATCAATCGTCGCAATGTACTTGTCGGTCATCTTCTGGATTTCGTTCTCGTAGCGCTTCTGATCATCTTCGGGAAGGCTTTCTTCCTTGATGGTCTTGGCAATGTCGGAGTTTGCCTCGCGACGAGCATTGCGCACGGCAACACGCGCCTCTTCCGCGAACGCCTTGCACTGCTTTGCCAGCTCTTTACGACGCTCTTCGGTAAGCTGCGGGAACGGCAAGCGAATGCAGTTACCGTCGTTGGAGGGCGTTACGCCCAGGTCAGAGGCAAGGATGGCATGCTCAATAGCGCGCAGGGTGCTTTTCTCCCACGGTTCGATAACCAGAAGGTGCGCATCGGGGGACTTCACGGCGGCCACCTGGTTTACAGGCGTGGGCACGCCATAATAATCAACCTTGATGCGATCAAGCACCATGGCGTTTGCGCGACCAGTACGGACGCTTGCAAAGTTGTAATCCAGCGACTCGAGCGCCTTTTTCATATGCTCATCAGCAGATTCTTTAATCATATCAAGCATGGTAGTGTCCTTTCCCTTCCTTGTTTTCGACCCTACTCAACCACGGTGCCCACAGATTCGCCACGCAACGCGGCGGCAATGTTACCCTTGCCGTCAAGATTGAACACCATGATAGGCAGGCTGTTGTCCATGCACAAAGACGTTGCCGCGGCATCCATCACGTGCAAATCGCGCGCCAGAACCTCTTTGTAGGAAATGCGGTCGAACTTTTTGGCGTCAGGGTTCTTCACGGGATCCTTGTCGTATACGCCATCGACCTTGGTTGCCTTCATCAGCAACTCGCAATCAAGCTCGCATGCACGCAAAGCGGCAGCAGTGTCGGTCGTGAAGTACGGATTGCCTGAACCTGCAGCGAAAATAACCACGCGGCCCTTCTCCAAGTGACGCACTGCCTTGCGGCGAATGAACGACTCGCATACCTCCTGCATGGAAATAGCGCTCTGAACTCGGGTTTCAATACCGTGGCGCTCAAACGCTTCCTGCAACGCCAGCGAGTTCATAACGGTTGCCAGCATGCCAATGTAGTCTGCCTGAGAGCGATCCATGCCTTCGGCCGCGCCCGCCATACCACGGAAGATGTTGCCACCGCCCACAACAATGCACAGCTCAACGCCGTCAACAACATCTACCAGCTCTTCAGCAAGATCATCAACAACCTTGGGGTCAATGCCGTAGCCTTGGCTTCCCGCAAGAGCCTCACCGGACAGTTTCAGCAAAACGCGCTTATAAGCGTACTCTTCAGACATAGTGGTCCTTCCACCGTTGATTACATAGTCTCTTACAGTGTACCCGAAAACAGAAAAGGCCAAGCGGAACACTCAGCCTTTTCTTGCTTTTTCCAAAGCCCTTGTACGTTTTTTCATGCTTCACACGGCGCCATTCGCGCACCCACGCGCCTACGCATTCGCGCACGCACACCCGCAAGCCGGCACACCTACGCGTTAGAAGATGATCCCCTGTGCAGAAGCGAGCTTGACGTGCTGCTCTCGGTGGCATCGGAGCCCAACTCGATCGTTGCAGTCTTCTCCTTGCCATCGCGATTATACGTAACCGTAATCGTATCGCCCGGGCTCTTCAAGCGCACGGCAACCATCAAGTCGCTTGCGGATGTCACCGTAGTGTCATCCACCTTCGTAATGATGTCTCCCACTTCCAGCCCCGCTTTATCTGCGCTGGAATCGGAAATCACCGAAGAAATGTAGGCACCCGAAGAAGCGGGGAGCTTATAGCGCTGCGCCAACGAAGACGTCACCGAAACAAGCGTCACACCCAACTGCGCATGAGACGGTGTTTTGCCTTCGATGATTGTATTGGCAATCTCCATGGCGTAATTCACCGGGATTGCGAAACCAACGCCGGAGTAGTTGCCGGAATAGCTGGTGATCAGGGTGTTTATACCAATAAGCTTGCCTTGCGAATCCACCAGCGCGCCGCCGGAGTTGCCCGGGTTAATGGCGGCGTCGGTCTGAATCAGGTTCACGTAAATCGACGTACCCGAGCTGCTCGAATTCTCGGAGCTCATGATTTGCGAACGGCTTGTTGCAGAAACAATGCCCGTTGCCACCGAAGACTCCAGGCCAAAGGGGCTGCCGATGGTCATAACCCATTCGCCAATAGTCAAGTTTTCGGAGTCGCCAATCGCAATGGGAGTTAGACCCGATGCGCCCGTAAGCTTGATAACGGCCAGGTCGGAGCTTTCATCGGTACCCACAATCGTCGCGTCGTACTCCGTGCCATTCGCGGAAACCTTCAGCGCATCGGCGCCTTCGATCACGTGGTAATTCGTAAGAACGTACCCATCGGCGCTCAGGATAACGCCGCTTCCCAGCGAGGACTGAGAAAGCTCATCGGAGCTCGAACTGCCAAAGCCGTACAGGGAATAGCCGCTCTGCTTGGAGTACACGTAAATGCAGCACACGGAAGGCGTGGTTTTCTCGGCAATGACTTCCGCCAAGTTCGCGTCTTCGCCCTTCACCGTAATCGAGGTAGAGTCGTTTGAACCCAGATTCACTGAACCGGAAGATCCACTTCCGGAATCTGTATTCGCCGAAAGTGCGCCAAACAGCACGCCACCAGCTAAAATGCACGCCACCGCAGCACCCAAGAATCCCATAAGGAACGTTTTCAGTCCGCCGCTTTTCGCGGAAGGCGCCTTTGTTGCCGGCGCCGCCGTATAAGCAGGCGTCGCGTAAGAAGGAGCCGTGTAAGCAGATGCAGTTTGCGCCTGCGAAGCAGCCGACGAAGCAGCCTGTGCCTGCGGTTCGGCCTGCGCGCCCGCTTGCGACGCAGACGCTACGGGCGGACGCAACGGCTCGCCAGTCTGAGAGTCGTAACGCGGGTAGTACGTTTTATCGTCATCGTTTGAATAATCAGACATACTTTCCTCCTGTTCGTTTGGGCAAACATTACCGCCGAATTATTAAAAACAGCTGAAAGCACAAGAAACGACACAAAACCGTCTTTGTCCCGTTACTTTTGCTTCGCACTCTCCATGAGCGACCGGGGATTCCTTATTGCGCCCCTTCATCCTATAGAAAAGGGCCGCCGCCATACGTTTTTCCTTCGTGACCAAAACGCTACAGTCGAAACCTTCTGCAAGCACTCGAAGCAAAAACGCGGACGACGCCCCCTTTGTTCCTTAACCAAGCAAACAATCAAGCAGCAGCAATAAAACCCCTGATTACACGCGTGCCTGCGGGTTGGCAATCAAACCATCGCGCGCCCATTGCGGAGCAGTTTCCGCAACGAAATAACCGAACGCGCGATACATAATCAACGTGGCAGCCGTTTCCACAAACGCGATCAAAATGCCGCCGATAATCATAATGACAATGCTGAATGCGCCCACACCTGCTGCAAACCCGCCATCGCCATAAGCAAACGAAAGAATGCTCACGCCGCCAAAGAGCGACATAATGAATCCAATGACCACAATCGCCACAAGAGCAAAAAGCTGCGGCACCCACGCAATAACAAGCGTCGATCCTAAGTTGGGCTTGTACACGTCCCATACCTTCGACAACTCAAACGCGCTGCCCAGCGAGCCGAACAGGGCAAGACGCACCTGACTTAGAATCAAGCAGGGCAAAAGCACCAAGAATGCAATAGAAGCAAGCACGCCGATTATCGGAATAGCGCTCAGCAGGCCAAAGACAACGCTCCACACTAGCGAGACAACGAAAGAGAAAAAGCCCAGCGTGAAGGTGGCACCCGTCAAATATTTAGCGGGCATCCCCTGATTACGCCCCAATGCGGAATCGGCGCACCACATAAGACCGTATCCTATGACAAAGAAATTCACGATGGGAATGCACATCAAAATACACAGAATAACCAGGCGTCCTATCAGGCCTTTTTCGTTGCGGAAGTCATTCCATGCGCGCGACAAAGGCGAACCGTTCGTAATTACTTGAGCTTGCGGCGATGGCGCAGCAAAGCCCTGATTCGTCGATTGCGGAGAAGCCTGCTGCGTTACCTCTATAATGGGCGCGCCGCAGTTCATACAAAACTTTTGGCCCGGCTCAACAGAACCACCGCAGCTTGAGCAAAATCGTGCCATATCTGTTCCTTTCTCCTGGTAGCAAACATAACGCTTCCTTTAAGAAACAGAATAACGCAAACAGGGCACCAGCAACGTTACGGGCTGGTATCAGTTACCCTGCATTATGGTTTTTTACGCGCGAGATCACAAGAAACAAGTGATTGAACTGCGTTTTTGCGCGAAAAAGGTAAGGATGCACACGTGCATGCGGCGGCGCGAAAAAGCGGCTGTGCCCGCAAAACGAAAGAAGGGTTCATCATTTGTCGATGCATGAGGCCTCGCAAAGAAACGGCTGCCTACACCCGTGGGAACAACGCGCGCTATTCGCCCAGCGTTTCCGCCAGATCAAGCCACTCCAACTCCATGGCGTCTATTTGATCGCGGTAACCTGCAATTTCCGCCTGAATTTCGCCCAGTTTCACGTAATCGGAAGGGTCCGCCTGCCCCATGCGCTCTTGAGCTTGCTCGATTTTACCCCGCAGCGTTTCTGTTTTACGCTCCAACGAGGCCATTTGCTTGCGCAGTTCGCGCTGCTGACCGCCCGAGAGCTTCGGCTTTGCCGCCGCGCTACCGGAGGCGGAACCCGCCGCTGCACCATCGGATGCACCGGCACCACCAGCGCCGCCAGCGCCTTCCCCTGCTGCGCGCGCAGAAGCATCTTGCCCGCCACCTGCGGAAACAGCCGCATTTGTTACGGCACGCGCATCCGCTTCGCCTTGCGCCGCCGCCAGCCGCAGATACTGGTCAACACCGCCGGGAAGATGCTGCAGCGTGCCGTCTATCAGGGCATACTGGTCATCGGTAACGCGCTCCATCAGGTAGCGGTCGTGCGTCACCAGAATCAGCGTGCCCGGCCAGCTATCAAGCATGTCTTCCACAACGGCCAACATGTCAACGTCCAGATCATTGCCCGGTTCGTCTAAAATCAAAACGTTCGGCTCATCCAGCAAAATGAGCATCAGCGCAAGGCGGCGCTTCTGCCCGCCCGAAAGATCGCACACCGGCTCGTTCAAATCCGCGTGCGAAAAGCCTAAACGTTCCAAAAGTTGCGCAGGCGTGGATTCCTTGCCGTCAAGCATCACGCGCGAATTATAGCGGCCAATAACCTGGCGCACGCGATCGCTCCCAAACGCTTTCAGGTTGTCCAAATGTTGCGACAGCACGGCAAAGCGAACGGTTTGCCCAATACGGACACGCCCTTTATCAGGCGTTATCTGACCCTGAATAAGACGAAGCAGCGTTGTTTTGCCCGCGCCGTTTTCGCCTACAATGCCCACACGGTCTCCCGGGCCAATAAGCCACGTTACGTCCGAGAGCACCGGCGGTTTGCCATCGAAGGAAACCGTGACGTTCTCTATATCGCACACGCGCTTTCCCAAACGCGCCATGGCCATGCGTTTCAGCTCCAACGTGTCGCGCAAGGGTGGCACATCCGCGATAAGCGCCTGAGCTGCGGCAACGTGAAATTTTGGCTTCGTTGAACGCGCACGGGCACCGCGCGAGAGCCACGCAAGTTCTCTACGCAGCTGGTTTTGACGCTTCTGTTCCGCCAGATCCGCCAGACGATCGCGCTCAACGCGCTGCATGATGTACGCGGAAAAGCCGCCTTCGAATGGTTCAACGTTGCCGTTGACCACTTCCCACATGTTCAGGCAGACTTCGTCCAAAAACCAGCGGTCATGCGTTACCACCAGTAGCGCGCCTTGCCCTGCGCGCCATCGGTTTTTCAAGTGGCCGGCAAGCCACGTAATAGCACGAATGTCCAGGTGATTTGTGGGTTCGTCCAGGGCAAGAACATCCCAATCACCCACCAGAAGGCGCGCCAAGTCAACGCGACGGCGCTGTCCGCCCGAAAGCGTTCCCACCAAGCCATCCCAGGGAATGTCACTCAGAAGTCCAGCAATAATGTCGCGGATTTTCGCATCGGCCGCCCATTCGTATGTTTCCAGGTTGCCCACCACGGCACGCTCGACGGTGCTTTCGTTGTCCAGGCCATCCATTTGCCCCAACATGCCAACCGATACGCCGTGAGTGCGATAAACACGTCCGCTATCAGGCTCAACGGCGCCGGTCAGCACTTTGAGCAATGTGGATTTTCCATCGCCATTGCGTCCAACAATGCCAATACGCGCACCTTCATCGACCCCCAGCGACAAATCGCTAAACACTTGCTTCGTGGGGTAATCGACACATATTTTTTCGCAACCCAGCATGAACGCCATGGCGATTCCTTCCGTATTCATTCAAAGCCGATCCGCGCGGCGTTCAAACAACAAGCGCCACACAATCCGCATTTTTGCCTTCTCGAAACAAAAATGCTCTTGCGCAGCGCCTTGTTAATACAAGCTAGAGCAATTATAGGGCACGAACAATCCGCTTGGTAAACAGCAACGGAAAACCCTGCAATCAATAAAACTTACGGGCGCTTGTTTTTCTCTTCTTCCGTAAGCGGATCGTCAACGTTGTTCAGCGTTACGCCGTCATCGATGGTAAGCATGGCCTGGTCAACTTTGCCGGCATCGAAATGGTAATCCTTGCCCGGCAGGAACGCGTTCATAAGAATGCCCACCAAAGAGCCCACAGCCAAACCGGAAAGGCCAATGGTGACTTCGCCCAGCACAATATTGATAGCACCCGCATCGCTGTAGGCAATGCCCAAGCTCAGCACCAGAATCAGCGCAGCAATCAAAACGTTGCGGCTCTTGGAGAAGTCCACGTGATTCTCAACAAGATTGCGCACACCAACTGCGGAAATCATGCCGTACAGAACCAGCGAAACGCCGCCCACCACGCAGCTGGGCATGGCGCCGATAATGGCTGCAAACTTGGGGCTGAAGCTGAAGATGATCGCGAAAACAGCCGCCAAGCGCACCACACGCGGATCGTAAACGCGAGTCAGAGCCAAAACGCCGGTGTTTTCGCCGTACGTCGTGTTAGCAGGAGCGCCGAACAGCGACGCCACAATGGTAGCAAGGCCGTCGCCCAAAAGCGTGCGATGCAGACCCGGGTCGGCAATGAAATTACGCTCGCACGTGGAGCTAATAGCGGAAATGTCACCGATGTGCTCAATCATGGTAGCCAGGGCAATCGGCATGATGGTGATGATGGCCGTCAGCGCAATGCCCGAGTTGAAACCAGGTCCGAACAGGGAAAACACCGTGTTCTCCCACAGCACGGGCAGACCGATCCATGCAGCGCTTTCCACGCCAGAGAAGTCCACAACACCCATAAAGCCAGCAATAACGTAAGAGATGATAACGCCCATAAGAATAGGAACGATCTTGATCATGCCCTTGCCAAAGATGCTGCACACCACAATAACAACAATGGCAATAATGGCAACCGGCCAGTCGGTCTGGCAGCTTGAGATTGCCGTGCTTGCCAGGGAAAGGCCAATGCAGATAACAATGGGGCCCGTTACTACCGGCGGGAAGTAACGCATAACGCGCGCCGCGCCGAAAGCACGGAACAGCGCCGAAAGCACCAGGTACAGCAAGCCTGCGCATGCAACGCCCAAGCAGGCGTACGGCAAATACTCAACGCCAGCTGCGGCAATAGCGAAATAGCCCGGCAAAAACGCGAAGGACGAACCCAAGAACGCGGGCACTTTGCGCTTCGAAATCAAATGAAACAGAAGCGTTCCCAAACCAGCGAATAAAAGCGTTGCGGAAACGGAAAGACCGGTAAGAACCGGCACCAAAATAGTGGAACCGAACATTGCGAACATGTGCTGAAGGCCCAAGATGCCCATCTTAGGAGCGCCCAGCTCACGCGCATCGTAAACGGCGGCAACTTCCTGTTCCGCCTTTTCCTGTTCTGACATGCAGACTCCCTTCATTTTTAGGAAAAACCTAAAAACCGATTATCCCTTTTTTGCGCCAGCAGGAAAACACATTCGGGCAAAACGAGTGACCATTTTACGGAAAAGAAACGATAGGCAATGCATCGTAAAGCAGCCGCATTGTTGACAAAAGGTGGGGTAATTTGTCAACAGGCGAGGCTACGAGCGAACCTTCAGCACTGCCACCAGGAAGGTGAGAACGGAGAACACTACCGAGAAGAAAAACGCTGCGTGATATGCAAAAACAGATTGTCCCATCTGAGTAAACGCCACAATAAGCAGCACCATAATAGCCGTTCCCAACGAAGCGCACGCCTGACGCCCCACGGTAAGAAACGAGCTTCCATCGGAAACAATGCGCCCAGGCAACTTTTCAAGCGCCCATCCGATAAACGGACCAATGCTTCCCGAAATGCCTAACGCGCGAACCGCCTGGGACACCGCCAAGAACCAAAGCGGCGTCTCATCATCGCAGAACAGCGCCAAAACTGCACCAACCACGAGAAACGTTGTGGTCGCTATCAGCACTTTACGTGCGCCGAACTTATCCATCAAGGCACCAGCACCCACATTCGCCACCAGCGCCATCAGCGATGCCGGTAGCAAAACAATGCCCGCATCAAGCGCCGTACCGCCGCGCAGGTCTTCCACATACAGCGGAACAACCAGCATGGTGCCCACAAACGCCGCACTTAAAACGCAGCTGCCAATGAAGCCCCAGCAATATTGACGATCAGCGAAGATATCCATGCTGATCAGCGGATTCACCATGTGCTTTTCGCGGCGCACGAACATAGCGATCAACAAAGAACCCACGATTATGGGAAGCCATACCGCAACATGGGTCACACCTAAATTGCTGGCGTTGCTGAATCCCAAAAGCAAACCCACAAAGCCAATACCGCAGGTGATGAATGATGGCGCATCAAAACGCTCTTGCTTGTTGCCCCCTTGCGAGCGCGCGCATTTCATAGTGGGGACCATCATGGCCACCATGAAACCGAACATCAACCAGAAAAAGCTCTTCCATCCGAACGCGCTTTCAAGTGCACCGCCGATCGTAGGACCCAAGTTCACCATGAAGCCCATGGCGACACCGTTGATTCCCATGAACAGCCCCATGCGTTCGCGCGGCATATCAACCATAACCATAGTCTGCATGGCAGGCATCATCAGGCCTGCGCCGGCCGCCTGCATAACGCGCGCAATCAGCGCCACGGGAAACAGCGGCACGGCAATAACAAGAAGCGAGCCCGCCGCAATACAGCCAAGCGCCACCATCATCATGAACCGCTCGGAAAAGCGTTTTGTCAAAAACGGAGCAAGAGGAACGAAAACACCCAGCGCCAAAATGTAGCCTGTGGTGAGCCATTGGCTGGTGGCAACGGAAACGCCCATTTCAGTCGACATGCCTATGAGCAGGGCATTTACTGCTGTTTGCGAGCAGTTTCCCAAGCCGCCAGAAATAGAGAGCACTGCAAACGTTATAAGCAGGCTTGCTGGAATCTTCGTCTTCTTTTCTGCGGAATGATTCTCCGTCTTCGTCACTTTTAACCTCCGCGCTGTTGTTGTGCGCCCTGTCGCTGTCGCTCTTGCCCTATGTTTAATTAAACTTCTGCTGCGTTTTTTCTAAGCCGTTTTCCAAAAGGAACAGCGTTGCCTGGGTTGCAAGCTGCACCGCCTGGGTGAAATCCTGTTCTGCTTCCTTCTTCGGACGAGACAAAACCCAGTCTGCAACCGGCATTCTTCCCGGAGGACGCCCGATGCCGCAACGCACGCGGAACCAATCGCGCGTTCCCAACTTGTCGCAAATCGAACGCAAGCCATTGTGGCCCGCGTGGCCGCCACCGAACTTTACGCGAATCGTGCCCGGGTCGATATCCAGCTCATCGTGGATAACAACCAGATGATCAGACGAAACCTTATACGTGGAGCACAGCGTTTTCACGGGGCCGCCGCTGGTGTTCATGTAGCTTTGCGGCTTGGCCATAATCAAATCGAAATCATGCCACGAAACTTTGCCCACCAATGCGCCGCCTTCGGTCTTCCAATAGCGAACGCCCAACTCATTTGCAAGGGAGTCCACCGTATCGAAACCGGCATTATGGCGCGTGTGGGCATATTCATCGCCAGGATTTCCCAAACCCACAATGAGAAACGTATCTGCCATGCCTGCCTTCTCACAACCTTTCAAAAAAACGGGCGCGCCCCAAGGACGCACCCCTTCAAAACACTACACAAACGCGCAGTTCAAACGCTCTTAGAAAATGGAAGCGACCGACCCGCAGTGGTACACCTCATTGATGGCGCGCGCCAAAAGCGGAGCCACAGAAACCACCTTAATGCGCGAAGCGGCAGCTTTTTCCGGATCAATCGGAATCGTGTCGCACACGATAAGCTGCTCAATCGAAGAATCGCGAATGCGATCGAACGCCGGGCCGGACAAAACCGGATGCGTGCTGGTCATGAACACGCGCTTCGCGCCCTTTTCCAAAAGCGTCTTTGCAGCGGCGCAAGCAGAGCCCGCCGTGTCAACCATGTCGTCGTTCAGGATGCAAATCTTGCCCGTAACATCGCCAATCAGCGCGGTGATTTCTGCCTTATTATGACCCGGACGATCCTTGTGCATAATAGCAAGGTCGGCGTCCATCAGGGTGGACATCTTCTTTGCTTCCTTCGCACGACCCACATCGGGGCTTACAATGCAAAGTTCAGAAGCGTCAAAGCCCTTCTTGTTGATGGCATCGATAAGAACGGGCATTGCGGTCAGGTGATTTACCGGAATGTCAAAGTAGCCCTCAATCTGGCTTGCATGCAGATCGAGCGTGATCACGCGGTCAACGCCGGCAACCTGCAGCAAATCGGCAACCAACTTTGCGGTAATCGGCTCACGCGGCGCAGCCTTGCGGTCCTGACGGGCGTAACCGTAATGGGCAAGAACAGCGGTAATGGTGCGGGCAGATGCTCGCTTTGCCGCGTCTGCCATGATCAGCATTTCCATCAATGCATCGTTGACGTCCATGCCCGAACCCACGCTTGTGCCGGCAACGGACTGAATCAGAAAAACGTCGGCACCACGAACGCTCTGCTCATAGCGTGCATAGATTTCGCCATTCGCGAACTTCTCCAGCTTCACCGCCCCTAATTCTGTCCCCAGTTCACGGGCGATTCCCTCGGCCAGTGCAGGATTGACCGAGCCGGAAAAAAGCGCCATGCTCTTCTTCATTTCCGTCTTCATGAATGTGCTCCTTGATTTTGCGCATACCAATAACTGCTGCCGCGCAAAAGCGCAGCTATCTCATAATCTCATATTGTAATCAACAGGTCATTTCCAGGGGAGATGCTATTAGGCGAAAACCGCTGTTTTTACCTGAAAAAGTGACATTTTTCTGATTAAAGTCCCTTTTAGGAAGCAAAACGCTCCGTGCCGTCTTCCAGCTGCGCATCACGCAAGTGGCAATTCGGCCCCAAAACACAATCTTGCCCAATGGCGCACTTGCCCAAAAGCGAGACACCTGGGTAAATAACGGTATCCATGCCGATGGTCGTTTCCGGAGAAACCCACACCTGATCGGGGTCGACCATGGTCACGCCCGCCAGCATATGCGCTGTGTTAATGCGCTGCTGCATTTTCTTTGCCGCCTGCGCCAGCTGAACGCGCGTGTTCACGCCCAGGCACTCGGTAGGGTCTTCAACCACTTGCGCCAGCACGGCACGACCCGCTTCGCGTGCGATTTCCAAAACATCGGTCAAGTAGTACTCGCCCTGGGAGTTGTTTGATTTCACCTGTTCAAGAGCAGAAAACAGAGCTTTTGCATCGAAGCAGTAGAAGCCGGAATTGCACTCGGTGATAGCCTGCTGCTCGGGCGTGGCGTCTTTTTGTTCCACAATGCGCTCAACGTTTCCTTGCGCATCGCGCACAATGCGGCCATAGCCGAAGGGATCATCCACAACCATGGTAAGAACAACCACGGCAGCCTGACTTTCTTCGCGCTTTTGCACCAAAGCGCGCAGCGTGTCGGCGGTGACCAGGGGGCTATCGCCCGTAAGCACCAAAAGCGAGCCATCGAAATCCGCAAGGGCTTCTTTGCATACGGAAACCGCGTTTGCCGTGCCCAGCTGCTGCTCCTGCACCACCGTTACGGTATCGCTCACCAGCGGCTCAACCTCGGCGCGACCATGGCCCACCACGGTGATCACCTTTTCCACACCCGCTTGTTTTGCCGCATCGACAACCCATCTGACCAGGGGTTTTTCAAGAATGCAATGCGTTACCTTGGAATGCTTCGACTTCATGCGCGAACCTTCGCCCGCGGCAAGCACAATAGCGGCTGTGTTCATAAAGCGCCTTTCTCGTTTCGTTTTGTTGCGTTTTGTTGCGATTCGCTAGCGCTTTGCGTCGGAAAATTTGCATACCGAAGCCTTCGCCAACAACTCCGTTGCAAGCACCAACGTCCGCCAAACGCGCGTTTTCGCTCTTCGCAAATATAACGTTTCGTGTACGCCGCCGCAACAAAAGCAGTAAAAGCGCACGAACGAGCGGCGGCTACAACCTTCCTAAATTCCTAGGAAAACAGCATGTATTTCACTCTTTGTTGACAATTTGGAAGCCATTGAGGCGTAGCTTTTATAATGAACAACTTGCAAAGAGGCAATTCTTGACGGGAGATCCTTTTGAAAAGCTTTGACCTGCTGCTTTCGGCGCCGTATTGCGACGTGAAGACCGTCGGCATTCCACGCGGCTTTCTGTACTATCGCTTTGGCGTGCTTTGGAAGACGTTCTTCGAAGAACTGGGTTGCCACGTGGTGCTCAGCGGCGAAACCGACCGACTCACGCTTAAGCACGGCGACGCTCTTTCGGTTGACGAGTGCTGTCTTGCCTCGAAGATTTTCATGGGCCACGTGGCCAGCCTCAAAGGCCGCTGCGATGCCATATTCGTGCCACGTTACAACCGCTTTGGCCTGTGCAAAAGTTTCTGCACAAAATTCCAAGCCCTTCCCGACCTGGTAGAAAGCGCGTTTAAGAACGCAGAGAACAACGCCGTTCTTCTCGACGACGCACAGGAAGGCGCAGCCGGCGCAACACCCCTGGCAACGGACGCCGCAAGCGGAGTTGCAACAAGCGCTGCGCTGTCTCCATCGGCCACCTTCGCCGACCTGCGTATTCTTTCTGCAAACGTGGACGAATACGAAAAAATGCCGGAAAAAGAAGCGTTCATCGCGCTCGGCACGAAAATGGGTCACAGCGCCGCGCAAGCAAAGCGCGCGTACAACCACGCCCGTAAAGCACAAGATGCCTACGACGCCAAGCTGCATCAAAAACTCATGGCCGACCTGCGTTCCCCAGAAACCGATTCTACCGGCGCGCCTAAGCTGAAAATTCTGGTGGCCGCCCATCCTTATGTGGTTCACGACCCCTATGTGGGCAAACCGCTCATCGACATGCTTCAGCAAATGGAAGCCATTCCACTGTTCGCCGACCATTACGATCGCGCACGCGCCTTCAAAACGTCACGCAGCTTCTCCGACACGCTGCCGTGGCTGATCAATCGCGAGCTCATTGGCACCATGCTGGACCTGCACGACAAGATTGATGGCATTGTGCTGGTGAGCGCCTTCCCTTGCGGACCCGACTCCATGACCAGCGACGCCGTAATGCGCTACATCAAAGGACGTCCCATTCTGTCTATCACCATCGACGCGCAAAGCGGCACGGCCGGCCTGGAAACCCGCGTTGAAAGCTTCGTCGATATCCTTCGCTACCAAAAACAGGGAGGCTACAGCCATGGCGAATAACCTGGAGAAATTGCCGGCGAATGCCAGCGAAGCCCTGGACAACCTGAAGCGGCGTTACAGCGATTTGCGCACGTCAGTAACGAATTCGCACAGCTTGCCCGAGCCGCTGTACCGCATGCGCCGCTCCGCGAAGCGCGGGAAGGCGAAGTCGGGCGAGCGTCACAAAGTGGCATTCATGCGCTACGGTTACTACGATGTGGCGTTTCGCTTCTTCGTGGAAGAATGCCTGGGCGCAGAATTCGTACGGCTCCCCGAACCAACGCGCAGATCGCTGGAGCTGGGTACGCTGAACTCCAACGATTACGTTTGCGCGCCGTTCAAGCACATTTTGGGCGACTACATTGAAGCGCTGGAACGGGGCGCCGATACGCTCGTGCAGTTTTCGGGACCATGCCGCCTGCATTATTACGGCGAACTGCAAGAATCCATCCTGCGCGACATGGGTTACGAGTTCCAAATGGTGAACTTTGCGGAAGTGGCCGAGACGTCCGCGAAGCAAAACATTGAATACTGCAAACAAGGAATCAATCCTGACCTGGTGGTTCCCGTTGCCATCCCTAAATTCATGGTGACGCTTGAAATGATTGAATGCCTAGATCGCTTCAACGATGCCTACCTGGAAACTGCCGGCTTCGAGGCGAACCCCGGCGAATGCAAGCGCGTGCGCAAGGCGTACTTGGCCGATATGTACCGCGTGAAGAATCGCGCAGAGCTCCACGCTGCCCAGAAGCGCGGCATGGAAGCGCTTGACGAAGTGCCGAAAAACGTTCCCGTTGACCCCATTCGCGTGGGCCTGGTGGGCGAATACTTCACTGCCGTTGACCCCTTCAGCAACTTGCATATCGAGGATAAACTGCAGGTCATGGGCGTGTCCATGGCGCGCATGATGAACATGACGAACCGCAATTTGCGCTACAACGAAAAGAATCTGCGCGCAAGCATCAGCGAGTACGCGAAATATGACATGGGACCCACGTCGTCGCTCACCATCGCCGCCGCTAAACGTTACGCTGAACAGGGCTTCGACGGTATCGTCCACATGAAATCAACGGGCTGCACTCCCGAGATTGACGTCATGCCCGCGCTGCAGCGCATCAGCAATGACTACAACGTGCCCATTTTGTACCTGAGCTACGATTCGCAGACCTCCGACACGGGTCTGGACACGCGCCTTGAGGCGTTTTACGACATGATTGCCATGAGAAAAGCACGCTAGGAGAAACCATGAAGGCATTTTTGGGAATCGACACCGGTTCCATTTCCACTAAAGGCGTTGTTATTGACGAGCAGCGCAATATTATTGCCCGGTCGTATCTTTGGACGGAAGGCAACCCCACCGTTGCCGCGCGAAAAGTGGCCGATGAGCTGCATGGGCAGCTGCAAGAAGGCGGTTATGACGCGGAAGTTATGGCTGTGGGCACCACGGGTTCGGCACGTCGCTTGGTGGGCGCCATTTTGGGCGCAACCGTGGTGAAAAACGAGATTACCGCGCACGCTGTGGGTACCACGCATCTGCATCCCGATGTACGCACCATTCTGGAAATTGGCGGCCAGGACTCTAAGATCATCTGCATTGATGGCGGCATTGCCACCGATTACGCCATGAACACGTTGTGCGCGGCGGGAACGGGCTCATTCCTGTCCAGCCAGGCGCATCGCTTGGGTGTGGCGGTAGAGGAATTCGGCGACATTGCACTGACCTCGCAACATCCTGCCAGCATTGCGGCGCGCTGCACGGTGTTTGCCGAAAGCGACCTGGTCCACAAGATCCAAGTGGGTTACCCACGCGAAGACATTATTGCGGGCCTATGTAAAGCCGTTGCGGTCAACTACCTGAACAACGTGGGAAAAGGTAAGAAAATCGCAGCGCCCGTGGTGTTTCAGGGCGGCGTGAGCAAAAACGTGGGCGTGGTGAAAGCGTTCGAAGACGCTCTGGGCATGAACGTTCTTGTTGACCCCGATGGCCACTTGATGGGCGCTTACGGAGCCGCGCTTTTAGCAGCCGACTCCCCCACGTCGCAATGGAAGCCGTTCGAATTCAACATTGACAACATTGAATTCCGCACCCGCGAAGTCATCTGCCAAAAATGCGCGAATCATTGCGAAATTGTGTGCGTTTATCGCGATGACGCGCTTATCGACGCGTGGGGCAACCGTTGCGAAAAAGGCGAGATCCGCGTGAAGAAATAGCGGCTGAAGGACCCGCACGCTCACGCGGGTCCCTCGATGTCCACGTCCCGCGGCGCAGTCGGCGTTGCCGACCCTCGATGTCCACGTCGCATGACACAGCCTGCGTTTCCTGTGCGGCGCGCAACGTACATCGTCGTCCGTGACACATGCGTGCCGCCCGCGTGAAGCCTTCGTGACAAGCATGTCCCTTCGCCTGCACTCTTTAACGTTTTTGCATCGTATTTCGCGCCGCGCAGTGCACCCACCGCTTTTCGGGTACAATGCGTGAAGCAATAAGCACAAATCCTGGAAGGAAAACCATGTCTAAACTTGCTGTTTTGAAAGCCATCTTGGCAGAAAACCTTGATATCGATCCCGAATCCGTGAAAAGCGATTCGACGTTTGAGTCTTTGGGCATTGATTCGCTGGACCTGCTTGAGATTATCACCGAACTTGAAGACCGCCTTGACATTGACTTTGGCGAGCCTGAGGGTCTGCAAAACGTTGGCGACCTGGTAAATTACCTGGAAACTCTGTAAGAGCAAAACCACGCAAACAGAAAGAAGAGAGTAATGAGCAATTCTGGAAAGAAAGTTGCCGTACATTATCGCGGCACCCTTGACGATGGCACCGAGTTCGATTCCTCCTACAGCCGCAACGAACCGCTGCGCTTCACCTGCATGGCTGGCATGATGATTCCCGGTTTCGACAAGGCCGTTGAGAACATGGAAGTTGGCGAAACCGTGACGGTTCGTCTTCAGCCCGAAGATGCCTACGGCATGCCCGACCCCACGATGGTCATCGAGTTCCCCATCGATCAGGTCCCCAACCCCGAAGAGATGCATGTGGGCGACCAGGTTCTGCTTCGCGACAACTTCGGTCAGCCCGTTCCGGCGCGCATTGCCGAAATTACCGATGCAGCCGTTACCGTTGACCTGAATCACGAAATGGCTGGTAAAGTGCTAAATTTCGAAATTACGCTGCTGAGCGCCGAGGACTAAATCCCTCAAGACACGGGCAGGTGATCCCGGCGATTACGCACAAAGCAGTACCACAAGCATCGCGGGCGCGCGATAGCCTGGCTCAGGCCAACGCAAACGGCAAGCGCGATGCACGCACACCGCAAACGCAAAGGGCGCGGCTTCCGATTCCGTTCGGTTGCCGTGCCCTTCTTGTTTCTCGCTTTCCCTTTCACGCTTTCCCTTTCGCCTGAAAGAGTAACGCTAAATGTTGACAAAAGGCAGCGATTGTCTACATTTAGTTGCAGACTCGTGGATATACTGCTCAGTTTTCAAAATGGCGCACCGGCAGAAGCTCATTGCGCTATTTTTAATGTTTCCGCAATCCCACATTGGGCCACTTTGAAGCTTCAGGAGTTACATGAAGAAATTGAATAGCTGGCTTGTTGCGTCACAACCGCGCTTGGGCATATTCGGCCTGTTAATACTGCTGGTTGTTGCTAGCCTGATTACGCCGTTGTCGCTGGATATGTACACGCCGGCGGTGCCGCACATGACCGACCACTTCAACACAAATGCCTCCACCGTAAATTTAACGCTGGTGGGGTACTACCTGTTTTTCTCTGTGGGTCTTCTCATTTTCGGTCCCATCTCGGATAAACATGGGCGCCGTCCGATCCTTATCGGAGGAATGGCAGTGTATACGGTGGGCAGCGCATTATGTGCAATGGCAACATCGATTTGGGCACTTATCGCATTCCGCGTGGTGGAAGCGCTTGGCGCAGGCGCAGTGAGCTCGGTATCCACAGCAGTGGTGAAAGACGCATTTTGTGCCGAGCGGCGCGAGGCCGTGCTATCCGTTGTGCAAGTCATGTTCGTAATAGGACCGGTTTTGGCTCCCGTTGTAGGCGCGTTTATCGTGCGCATTGCCGACTGGCGCGTAACGTTTTGGGTTCTTGCCGCAGTGGGCGTTGTCTGCTTGGTGCTTACCGTCCTGTTCAAGGAAACACTCCCGAAAGATGCACGCTACCAAGGCAGTGTGTTGAGCAGTCTTTGCAATCTGGGCGTGGTGGCAAAAAACAAGGGATTTACTTCGTTTCTGCTGATTATAGGCATGTTCAACTTGCCATTTATGGCGTATATCGCCGTGGCATCTTACGTCTATATCGACTTTTTCGGGTTGGATGAAATGGGCTACAGCATATATTTCGCTATCGCGGCGCTTCTTACCGCGGTAGGCCCATTTATCTGGCTCGTAGCTCAAAAGTTCATGAACGCACGCCGATTCACGAGCATCATCTTGACGATTGCCGGCTTAAGCGGCGTGGCCATGCTTTGCGTGGGACAGATCTCCCCAACGCTGTTTTGCGTGACGTTCCTACTATTTGCCGTAATGCAAGCATGCGCGCGCCCCTATAGCACGAACATCCTGCTTTCACAGCAAGACGATGACACCGGAGCTGCTTCATCGCTTATCAACTTCTTGCATACCGCCGTTGGAAGCTTAGGCATGGTTATCGCAGTGCTGCCTTGGGCAAATTACGTGGAAGGCGTGGGCGTGATTATCGTGGCCTCCATGATTATAGCTGGCTTAGGCTGGTTCGCGCTGCTGCGATCAAACGCACCGCTGAAAGGCGTGAAGTAA
>CAKTVK010000038.1 GCA_934623455.1 uncultured Eggerthellaceae bacterium
GGGCCCGAGGCAAACCTCGGGTCCGTTAAGCGTTCGCCAAACGTACATGCCATCCGCTTAAGTTAATGACATTGGGGCTTATCCCCCGGCTTTTATTCTATCTAGGGGCATTATATTGGCGCGAGACCTGAGCATATTCGTCGACGAGAGCGGCGATCGCGGCGGGAAAGCGCGCTACTACTTGCTCACGCTCGTGATCCACGACCAGGCCGATTCCATATCC
This sequence comes from uncultured Eggerthellaceae bacterium, assembly GCA_934623455.1. Lineage (GTDB taxonomy): Bacteria > Actinomycetota > Coriobacteriia > Coriobacteriales > Eggerthellaceae > CAKUOV01. The sequence continues at coordinate 224 of CAKTVK010000038.1, forward strand.
GACAAAGTCGCGCGCTACGAGGAGTCCCTCCTCAGGTCCGACCTGCCGAACATACCGTTTCATTCCGAGCCGCTGCTGAACGGCCATGGCCCTTACCGAGGGATGTCCCTTGAGCAGCGGAAGAAGATGCTCTACTCGTTCAGCATCCTCGTACAGAGACTCCCCATCAAGTACGCGACGTTCGCATATCGAAGAAGCGAGTTCGATGACCTCGCGAAGCTCACCGCCCGCATGAAGCGGGACATCTCCGGGCTCCTGTTCGACCACCTCGACTTCTTTCAGGCATTCGACGACGTGAAGGTCTATTACGACAACGGCCAGGACATCGTCAAAAAGGCCCTCGACCAGTCCTTCGGGTTCGCCCTCTCCAAGGGCGTTTTGGAGCGCCGCAAGACATCGATGACCGACTATCGGCTCGAACAGGCCGCGGACTATCTATGCACAATCGAGCTGGCGGCCATCAAATACGCCGCGAAGGAAGACGGAGAGACCTACAACAAGTTCTTCGGCGGAATCGGCCCCTTTAAGAAAAACTGGCTCAAGCAGGCGAGGCGCAAGACCATTTAGCGAACGGCCCTCGCAGACGATGCGCCGACGCGACCCCGTCCCCAGGCCGCATCAATCGCAAACGGAGCGGCCGAAGGGCAGTAGTGAGCGCATCGGGATGGCTCGGATATGCAGCCAGCAAGGCTGGTCGTGCGAATCGAGTCCGCAGCAAGACGCGTGCAACTCACTAATCTGATCGTTGAGGGCTTGCAAAGCCCAGTCGTTGTCAATCTCGGGAATGCCGTTATGGAAGCTTGGCCCAGGGGTAACTTCCCGGTCTTCAAGGGACACAACCACATGCAGTTCCAAATCGACGACCCGCAGGGCTTTGCCGCCATGCTTGCGCACATAATTGAGACGGATGAGCTTCCGGATCTGCCGTTCTGCCGCTAGACAACGCAAGCGGGGCGTTTTGCACGTGAGAAAGGGCGCGGAAAGTTGAGTGCAACTGGAATGACGGAACGGCAGAACCGAGCCATCGAGCGGGAGAAGCAGGTATCTAGCGTTTCCGAGCCCCTGACCCGCATAAACGAGTCAGGGGCTTTTCGAACCCTTCCTAGAGCCCTTCACTTTGCAAATTCGTGACAAAAGCGTGATACGAGATTGACATCCCTCTGACATGTTCTTTTCAAGACGGCGTTTCAATAGCTTCAGGTCAAAAAGAAGACCGCAAAAGAGAGCACGAAACACAAACACGTGCACGACATACGTCGAAATATTGAAAGGAATGTCATGAAATTCAATCGTATTGGCAAGATTTTTGCAGGCGCTGCGGTATGCGCCCTGCTCGCAGCCTCACTGGCAGGCTGCGGAAGCTCGAATGCGAGCACTTCGGGCAGCGCGTCTGCCCAGAGTTCCACCAGCGCGCTTTCGGGCACCATCTCCACGAACGGCTCGACCTCCATGGAGAAAGTAATCGGCACGCTCTCCGAGGCCTTCATGGGCGACAACAGCGGCGTGACCATCACCTACGACGCAACGGGTTCAGGCACCGGCATTGAAAGCGCCAAGAACAAGAGCTGCGATGTGGGCCTGTCCTCCCGCGCGCTGAAGGATTCCGAGACCGGCCTGAAGTCCATTACCGTAGCGCTTGACGGCATTGCCATTATCGTGAATGCCGATTCGGGCGTAAGCAATTTGAGCCTGCAGCAAGTGAGCGACATCTTCACCGGCAAAATCACGAACTGGAGCGAAGTAGGCGGCTCTGACCTGGAAATTTCCTGCATCGGCCGTGAGAGCGGCTCTGGCACCCGCGATGGTTTCGAGTCCATTACCGGCACGAAGGACTCCTGCAAGCTTGAACAGGAACTCACCTCTACCGGTGCTGTTATCACCGCTGTATCCAGCTCCAAGAACGCAATCGGCTACGCTTCTCTTTCCTCTGTTGAGGGCAAGGCTGGCGTGAAGGCTGTCACCATCGACGGCGTTGCTTGCTCCGAAGCTACGGTTCTTGACGGCAGCTACAAAATCCAGCGTCCGTTCAACTTCATTGTCTCGGAAGACGCTCAGCTCTCCCCCGCTGCTCAGGCGTTCATTGAGTTCGCCACCAGCAAGGATGCTGCATCGCTCATCCGCGAAGCTGGCGCCGTACCGACCGCCGCTTAATCACTCACCAGCCGAAAGCCGGGTGCGCGCATCGAACCTGATGCAAGCATCCGGCTTTTTCATGAGCCCGGGCACGTGCGCAACAACACGAAGCACGAACATGCAAGCAATTGGCCCGCGGCAAATAGATGCAACACAAGGAGAATGCATAACATGAAACGAAAAGAATTCGTCGAGGTCGTGTTCAACGGCGTGTTTTTCGCCTGCGGCATGCTCTCCGTGGCTTTCGTGGTGGGTATTACCGCCTACCTGATAGCATCGGGAATTCCCGCTATTGCGGAAATCGGTCCCGTAAACTTCCTGTTGGGTCAAGTTTGGAACCCCGGCAAAGAGCAGTACGGTATTCTGCCCTTCATCTTGACCAGCGTATATGGCACGCTTGGCGCACTTGTTATCGGTTTGCCGTTGGGCCTGTTCACCGCAATGTTTCTGTCGAAGTACGCAGGAAAGAAATCAGGTCGCATCATTCGCAGCGCCGTTGAGCTGCTTGCTGGTATTCCTTCGGTCGTTTATGGCCTTGTTGGCATGATCGTGCTGGTTCCCGCCATTCAACACGCTTTCAGCCTTTCCAGCGGCGCTACGCTGCTTGCCGCAATTCTGGTGCTAACCATCATGATTCTGCCCTACATCGTCAACGTTTCATCCACCGCACTCGACGCCGTTCCGAAAGAATACGAAGAAGGCTCGCTGGCGCTAGGCGCCACAAAAACCGAAACGTACTTCAAGGTTTCGCTGCACGCCGCCCGCAGCGGCATTGCAACCGCCGTTATCCAAGGCGTGGGCCGTGCGCTGGGCGAGGCCATGGCCATTATCATGGTGGCGGGCAACGTAGCAAATATGCCCGACCTTTTCGGCTCGGTACGCTTCCTGACCACCGCCATTGTAAGCGAAATGTCCTACGCATCGTACGGAAGCCTGCACCGCGAAGCGCTGTTCTCCATTGGACTGGTGCTGTTCGTGTTCATTGTGCTGGTCAACGTGGTGCTTAACCTGATCACCCGCCGAAAGGAAGACTAATGCAACAAGAATTCCAACAAGCCGCAGCAGGCGCAGGCGGAAGCGTTGCGTCCCCCCTACCGCTGCAAAAAGCTGCAAACGGCGTGAATAACGCTGGCGACAAAATTGCGCAAGCGGCACAAGCGGCTCAGCTTGCCTCCGCGAAGAATGCGCGCGAAAAAGTCGCCGCATTCGACCAAACGGAAGACAGAATTTCCCCGGCACGCCACGCGAAAGACGTTATCCTGCGCGGTTTAGTCTATGGAAGCGGCATTGCCGTATGCGTGGTGTTGGCGCTGATCATCGGCTACATTTTCTACCGCGGCGTTCCGGGCATCACTGCCGAACTGCTTACCACGCAAACAAGCTACGTGCACGACACCATTGGCATTCTACCGAACATCCTGAACACGCTCTACATTGTGCTGGTGGCAATGGTCATCGTAATTCCCCTGGGCGTGTGCGCGGCGGTTTACCTGAACGAATATGCCACGAACAAGCGCTTGGTTCGCGTCATTGGTTTTGCTGTTGAAACGCTGACGGGCATCCCCTCTGTTATCTTCGGCCTGGTAGGCATGCTGTTTTTCATTCAGCTGCTGGGCTTGCAAGCAGGTGTCTTGGCGGGCGGCCTTACCCTGGTGGTCATGGTTTTGCCCACCATTATCAGCAATACGCTTGAAAGCCTGAAGACCATTCCCGATTCCTACCGCGAAGGCTCGCTTGCCTTGGGAAGCGGCAAATGGCACATGGTGCGCACCGTGGTTTTGCCCAATGCCATGAACGGCATTGCAACCGGCTGCATTTTGGCTGTTGGACGCATTGTAGGCGAATCCGCCGCCCTGCTGTACACGGCTGGTTTCGGCCTGATCCTGAACAGCTTCATGACCGCTTTGCAGTCTTCCAGCGCAACGCTGACCGTGGCCCTATACGTGTACGCAACGGAACGCGGCGAACTTAACGTGGCGTTTTCGGTAGCAACCATCCTCATGGTGCTCACCCTTCTTTTGAACCTTGCCGCCAACTTGGCATCTTCCAAACTTAAGCATAAGGAGAACTAGTATGACCAGCACTACCAATGCAGCCACTATGACCGCAGAACCCGCCGCACCGGCACCTGCTGCGACCGTTGCGGCCGCAACCAGCACCCTGCCCATCAGCTTCGAAATTTCGAACCTGAACTTGTGGTACGGCACGCATCATGCACTGCATGACATCAACATCGACATTCCGGCAAACCAAGTAACCGCGCTGATCGGCCCTTCCGGATGCGGCAAATCAACGTTTTTGAAAACGCTCAACCGCATGCAAGACCTGGTAGAAAACGTGCGCATTGAGGGCCAGGTTCTGTTCAACGGACAAGACATCTACGGACCGAAAGTCGACGTCACCGCACTGCGCAAAAACGTGGGTATGGTGTTCCAAAAAGCGAATCCCTTCCCCATGAGCATCTACGAGAACGTTGCGTATGGTCCCAAAGTGCACGGAATCCGCAACAAGGAGCAGCTGGATGCCATCGTTGAAGAATCGCTGCGCGGCGCAGCGCTGTGGAACGAAGTGAAAGACCGCCTGAAGAAGAGCGCGTTGGGCCTGTCCGGCGGCCAGCAGCAACGTTTGTGCATTGCACGCGCGCTGGCGGTCAAGCCGCAAGTGCTGTTGCTTGACGAATCCACAAGCGCTTTGGACCCCATTTCAACAGGGCAGATCGAAGAGCTGGTGGGCGAGCTGAAAGAGAAGTACACCGTGATCATGGTTACACACAACATGCAGCAAGCCGTGCGCGTGTCCGACCACGCAGCGTTCTTCCTTTTGGGCGATTTAGTGGAATTCGCCCCCACGGGACAGCTTTTCAACTATCCTCAAGACAAACGAACCGCCGACTACGTTTCTGGACGTTTCGGCTAATCAGATAGACGTGAAAGAAGATTACATGACACAAGAGAAAACAAAAACCGGAACCAAAACAGCCGCCGAAGCTGCATCCAAGGTCAACGAGCTTGACCAAAGTGCAGCAAGCGCGGCGGCCACAAGCAACACGGCGGGCGAAACCACCTGCGAGGTTTGCGCCGAACGGGAAAAGCACAACGCACAAAAGGAAGAGGCATTGGCGGATATCCGCACGAAAAGCGGCTTTATCTGCGATATGGACGGCGTGATCTACCACGGCAACAAAGCGCTTCCCGGAGCCGCCGAGCTGGTTGCATGGTTCAAGAAGCAAGGAAAGCACTACTTGTTCCTCACGAACGCCTCTGATAAAACCCCGCTTGAACTGCACATGAAGCTCCACCGCATGGGCATTGACGTTGAGCCCGAGCATTTCTACACCAGCGCGCTGGCCACGGCGCGCTTCTTGTCCTCGCAAAAGCCCGGATGCAGCGCGTATATCATTGGCGATCACGGCCTGCATAACGCGCTCTACGACGAAGGCATTGCGTACAACGACGTTGACCCCGACTACGTGGTAGTAGGCGAAACCGATGACTTCCGCTTTGAGCACATCAAGAATGCCATGAACCTGGTGAATAAGGGCGCAGGGCTTATTGCTACGAACTCCGACATCACCGGCCCCATCGAAGGCGGCTTCAAACCTGCGTGCAAAGCGCTGGTGGCAAGCATCGAAGTTGCAACGGGCGTGAATGCATACTTCGTAGGCAAGCCGAACCCCCTGATGATGCGCACGGGATTGGAAATTCTGGGCGTTCACTCCGCGGACTCCGTAATGATTGGCGACCGCATGGATACCGATATGATAGGCGGCATTGAAGCCGGTATGGAAACCGCACTCGTGCTTTCTGGCGTATCCACCCTGGAAACCGTGGCACAATATCCGTTCAAGCCGCGCGTTATCTTGAACGGCGTGGGCGACATCTGCAAATAAAGAGTACCGGCACAGCGGCGCTGCGGGAAAACTGCGCGCAGCAAGGGAACATCACAGAGCGGTAAGACCATGGAAAACAGCACATCTCAAACTATCGTTTACCCCGTTTACCAGGGGCTTTATGTTAATCTGACGAATCGTTGCAGCTGCGGCTGCACGTTTTGCATTCGGCGCAAGGCAAGCGGCGTAGGCAGCGATGGCAACGGAGCGAGCAACGTTTTATGGCTTGACCACGAACCGGATTTCACCGAGGTCATGGCCGCTTTCGATGAGCAGGACATGAGCCGTTACAACGAAGTGGTATTCTGCGGTTACGGCGAACCGACCTGCGCTTTTGACGTGCTCAAGCAGGTTGCAGCCGAAGTGAAGCGCCGCTACCATCTGCCAACGCGCATCAACACAAACGGACAAGGGTGCCTTATCAACAAACGCGACATTTGCCCCGAGTTCGAAGGCATCATCGACACCGTGTCCATTAGCCTGAATGCCCCTACGGCAGAAAAATACCAGGAAAACGTGCGCAGCGAATTCGGCGAGCAGTCTTTTTATGCCATGCTTGATTTCGCGCGTGAAGTGCGCAAATACGTTCCGAACGTAGTGATGACCACCGTTGATACGACCATCAGTCATGAGGAAGAAGCGGCGTGCCAAAAAATTTGCGATGAGCTGGGCGTGCGCTATCGCATTCGCGCCTTAGCAAGCGCATAGGGCAAACAGAACGCGCGCTGTTGCCCTGCACAGGACAGCAGCGCAACCGAGCCGGCAAGGCTCTTCCTTCTTCCCCGCCTCTCCTGTTTCCTGCTCCCTGCTTCCTGCACAAGGAAGCATTTTTGTTTTATGGCGTAAATCGTTTCAATGTTGACAAGTCAACGAGCATATGGTGTACTTAGAATTTGTTGACTTATCAACATCGAAAGGACAGTTTGTGGAAGAGCGCTTTGAAACGTTCACCGTGCTTATTGGCAGGATTAATCGCAACATTCGCAAGATCAAGAACCAGGAAATGGCCTCCTATCAGCTGAAAAGCATTCATATCTCGTGCCTGTACTATCTGTACTCCGCAGGTAGTTTGACTGCAGCCGAGCTGTGCGAACGCTGCGAAGAAGACAAGGCCGCCGTATCGCGCGCGCTGGATTATCTGGAAAAAGAAGGCTATCTGGAAGCCTCCGATAAAAATGCGAAACGCTACCGCCACCCGCTCCACCTTACAGAAAAGGGAACGCAAGCCAGCAGCATTATCGCTGCCAAGATCAATGCCGTGCTTGAGGAAATCAACAGCAGCTTGACCGAACAAGAACGTCTGGCGTTTTACCGCAGCCTGACCGCCATCAGCAACCGGCTTGATGCCATTGCGGACATGCCCATCCACGAATGCGCTGCTACCCCAAGAAAATCCGCCGCTGTTGCAGCTGCCGACCTTCCCACCGCTACGAAGTCCGGCAGCGCGAGGGCTGCCAACACAGGCGCGTCCGAGAACGAGCCTCTTCGCACCGAAAAGAACAACCACTAGAAAGAGCAAATCCCTTATGTTTTTCCTGAAAGCGGCGTTCTGCCGCGCCTTCCAACGGTGCTTTCGCGCTGTTTTGCCTGTCCTTCCCTATCGCGAACCTGAAATCATCGATTCTTGCGCGCACCTGAACCCTGTGCTTGAAAAAGAGGGTCTGACCAGCATTCTTGTTGTAACCGACTGCGGCATTGTGGAAAACGGCTTAACCACGCCGCTTGAAGAAGCATTGCGCGAAGCGGGCGTTTCCTTCACCGTGTACGACAAAACGCTTCCCAACCCCACCGTCAATCACGTGGAGGAAGCGCTGGCGCTCTACCACCAGAACAACTGCAACGGCATTATCGCCATTGGCGGCGGCTCGTCCATGGACTGCGCAAAGGCGGTCGGCGCCCGTGTTGCCTATCCCAACAAAGCCGTGGGCCAGATGAAGGGCGTGTTGCGCGTGCTGCGCCGCATTCCTGTGCTCATTGCCATTCCCACCACCGCAGGCACCGGCAGCGAAGTTACACTGGCAGCCGTTATCACCGATAGCGAGACGCACCACAAATACGCCGTTATGAGCTTCCCGCTGATTCCCCACTATGCCGTGCTGGACGCTCAGCTCACGTATTCGCTGCCGCCGCACCTTACCTCTACCACGGGTATGGACGCCCTGACTCACGCTGTGGAGGCCTATATTGGCCGCTCGACCACAAAACAAACGCGTGATCTGGCGCTCACGGCAACGCGATTGATTTTCGACAACATTGAGCTCGCGTATGAAAACGGCAATAACCACGAAGCGCGCGAAAACATGCTGCACGCCGCATATAAAGCGGGTATTGCGTTTTCCATGTCGTACGTGGGCTACATTCACGCCATTGCGCATTCCCTGGGTGGTCAATACGGCGTGCCGCACGGCTTGGCGAACGCCGTTATCATGCCCTACGTTCTGGACGCCTACGGAGAAGCCGCCCAAAAGAAGCTCCACGAGCTGGGCTGCGCCGCTGGGGTGTGTTCCGAGCTTGATTCACCAGCAGAAGGTGCTGCACAGTTCATTGCCGCCATCAGGGCACTTAATGCAAACATGAACATTCCCGACAAGATTCGCGGCATCAAACGCGAAGATATCGCGCATCTGGCACGCACGGCAGAAAGAGAAGCGAATCCGCTGTATCCTGTTCCCCGCCTGATGACCGCGCAAGAGCTTGCCGGCCTTTACGAGCAAGTTGCCGACCAATCTGATTGGAGCTAAAAGTGACCAGCGAAGAAATCCAAGCCCTGGTGGCACAGCAGCGCGCGTTCTTCAACAGCGGCGCAACAATTCCCGTAGAATTCCGTTTGGAGCAACTGCGCAAGCTTTACGCCGCCGTAAAGGCGCATGAAGACGATATTCATGCAGCACTCACCGCTGACCTGGGAAAAAGTGCTTACGAAGGCTTCATGTGCGAAAGCGGGCTGGCGCTCACGGAAATCTCTTATATGATCAAGCATACGCGCAAGCTGGCACGGCGCAAAACGGTTTATACCCCTCTCGCGCAGTTCGCGTCCCATAGCTTCACGCAGGCGGTTCCTTACGGCAATACGCTTATCATGAGCCCCTGGAACTACCCATTCCTTTTGACGATTGACCCCTTGGCCGATGCCATTGCCGCAGGTAACACCGCTATTTTGAAGCCGAGTGCTTATTCGCCGGCAACAAGCAAGGTTATTGAAACCATGGTAAGGGAGTGCTTCCTGCCCGAATACGTGACCGTTGTTACGGGCGGTCGCGCGGAAAACACGGCGCTGCTTGATCAGAAATTCGATTTCATCTTCTTCACGGGCAGCCAAGCTGTTGGAAAAGAAGTGCTGCGCCATGCGGCCGAGCACCTAACGCCCGCCGTACTTGAGCTGGGCGGAAAAAGCCCCTGCATCGTGGATGCCAGCGCCAACATCAAGTTGGCAGCGAAGCGCATCGTGTTCGGAAAATTCCTCAACTGCGGCCAGACGTGCGTGGCACCCGACTATATTCTGGTCGAGCGCAGCGTGCATGACCAGCTGATTGCGGAGCTGTCCGCCCAGATAAATCGCCAGTTCGGCGAAAACCCGCTGGCCAACGCCAATTACGGCAAGATCATCAACCAGAAGCATTTCGCGCGCTTATGCGGGCTGATGGATCAGCGCAAAGTGATCTTCGGCGGGCGCACTAATGCCGAAACATGCCAGATAGAGCCCACGTTGATGGATGCCGTCACCGAAAGCGATGCCATTATGGGTGAGGAAATTTTCGGACCCATTCTGCCCATCCTTACGTTCGACTCGTTTGACCAGGTGGTGGCCAATCTCAAAGGTAAGGAAAAGCCGCTAGCGCTCTACCTGTTCTCAAGCGATGCAGCGCACAAGAATCGCGTTACGCGCGAGCTGCAATACGGCGGCGGATGCATCAACGACGTTGTCATCCACCTGGCAACAAGCGAGATGGGCTTTGGCGGTGTGGGAGAATCCGGCATGGGGGCGTATCACGGCAAACGCGGATTTGAAGCGTTTTCCCACGTCAAGTCGATAGTCGATAAGAAGACATGGCTTGATTTGCCCATGCGCTACCAGCCTTACACCAGCAAACTGTACGAGAGAATGCTTAAGATGTTCTTGCGATAACGCCTATGTGGCATCGATTCGATACAACCTCATATCCCCTTCGGAAAGAACCAGCGTGAACCCAGGCGTTGCGTCATCGATGCCGCTTATACCCCGCCACAAAGACTCATCAAAGTTGTAGACGATGTCTTTGTCCCGCTTCAAAAGCAAAACATGGCGGCACCCCGTGTCTTGAACAGCTTCCAACACATCGGAGCGGGTGCTTATCTCGCTCAACTTCGTGCGAATCAATGCGCTTTCCGGCGTTTCGTGCGCACCTTCGTAGCCATAGCGCTCCAAATAGTACGATTTAAGCCCGGTCAAGCCGTAGGCAATAAGCGACCCATCATAGGGAAGGTTGATAACGGCCTGGTTGGGACCAATCGTTGCTGCTGCCTCTTGGATAAAAGCAACTTCTTCGCGATCCAAAATGGGGTTTTCGTAATTCATCTTGGCATAAAGCGCCATACCCTGCAACGCCGAAATGTTGGCTGCGGTTGCATCCAGTTCCTGTACGTCCTGGCTCTGGTCAAGATGCTCCTGGTTCGCAGGGGGAACATACGGCGCAAAGAAGACAACGCCCACAAACGCTAGCGCGAAAACGGCCGCAAGAACAGCACGCATCCGGCGAACGCCTTCTCCGCCTGCCAGCAAGCAATCGGATTCATTGTCCCGGCCGCGGTTATTCGCGCAAGCGTCTGATGGGTCGATGCCAGCAACTTGACCAGCGATTTCACGGCGCGAGTCCGCGCGACGCGCACAAACACACGCCCCCAAAATGCGTGCCACCAGCGCCGCTGCCAGCTCATAGAGTGCCGACAACCCACACGCCATCAGCGGCATTGACACCAAACCTACAATGGAGCCAATGCGCTTGGGCTCGGAGTACCAAAACCCCGTAAGAATCTGCCTCAAGGGACCTTCTTCGAAAGAAGCAGAAGCTACGTAGACAAGAACGACCAGCGCAAACGAAACAACAATCCAGCAATTACGGCGCGATGCCAAAACCGCCACCACACCCACCAGGGCAAACACGAAAAGAATCGGCTGACCTGCTTTATTCATGAATGAGAACTCGGTAACAGCCATCCACGCTTCTTCGGGCAGCTGACGCGCCTTGGTGGCCTCGTCCATCACGTACTTGAACGAATCGGCGTTGGCAAGCAGCACCCAGGCGGCCGCGATAATCGCACCCGCCGCAATGCCGCTCACCATGCCCGCAACCACGCCGTATTTCCTGCCTATTGCCCACGCAACCATCCACACTACAAACGGGGCCAGCAGCAACGCAGCCGTAAAAATGCTGTTAGGATGAATCGCGGCGCACGCAATGCAAGCGGAAAGGAATCCCGCAAGCAGAACGGGTGTTTCAGAGCCTTTGCCAGGAGCTTCGCCCGACACCACGCGCGTTGCAAACCCCTTCGCCAAGCGAATAAAGCACGCCGCCAGAACCGGGATCAAACAAAACGCAGCAAGGTTTGGAAAAAGCGGCCACTCCAGCAGCATATACCAGGGAAACGCCGCGCAAACGCATGAGCACAGCGCGGCGGCAACCAACGTGCTTTTCTTCCTAAACAGCGCGGTCATCAGCATATACATGCCCAGCGGGAAAACAACGCTGGTAAACGCGAAGTTTGCCACGTTGACCGCCACAGGCAACGCGCAGCCGGAAAGCTCTATGAGCAGTGCCAGCGAAATGTGCCAGCCTAAAGGATAATACCCATCCAGAGGATATGTGCCCCCGGGCATAGGATTCAAAGCGCTGGGAAGCGCCAGATAACACGATGTGTTCAGCGGCGACCAGTAGCCGCTTTCCGCCAAGGCACGGATTGCGTTGTAGTGGTACAGGTTGTCATACGTTGAGATGAAGGAAGCAGCGCCATCGAGCGGCTTCAAAAAAAGCACCGTACCAGCGATAATGCCGCACGCAAGGTAAAACGCCGCCATGCGTGCGTCAAGGGAACCGCGGCCGGGGATCGCAGACTCGTGCAACTTTTCAGATGCCGCCAAGCGGCCCCTCCCCTTCGCCAGCTTAACAGCCAAAACGACAAGGAGCAGTGCCGATGGTATCGCGAACGCCGAAACCACCGAGCTTTCAACCCCCAGCAAGCCGTACAAAATGCCAAGCACGCTGTAGAGCGACACCGAGAAAGCGGGGGAAAGAAGAAGCGCCTCCAGGCGGGGCGCCTTCAGCAGACGAAAAAAACAGAATCCCGGAATTACTAGGATGAGCAGGAACAGCCCGAGCGAAATCACAAATTGAAGCCACATGCCAGGCGACAGCTCCTCTTCACGGAATGCGTATCAACTATTATCATACGAAGAACATACGTATTCATGTTAGCACATAATTGCACCCCGCCAGTAAAAGGAACGGCTTTGAACATTTTCCACAAACAAACAGAGCAGCACCGTCCTGCGCATCGCAAAGATAACCCCAGTTCACAGGGTGTTATTCTGCTTGCAGTGCTTGCCGTTCTGTACGGCATTGCCGCAACGCTGCCCGCCTACGCACAGTATCAACTGACGTTTCCCGTTTGGTTCCTTGCGTTCGTTGGCACATCGGGCATTGCCTTTGCGGGCTTCGCCCTTGCAAACGCCGCGCTGGACAAGCTTGCGGGCTCAATCCGCGATGAACGGCATGATGAAGGCACGCCGGAGTGCGTTCGCGCGCTTTCCGTACGCAATATGTCCGTGCGCAACGTGTTCCTGATCTGCTTCGCATTTATTGAAGTAGCGTTTCTGTTTGCGTTGCTCTCGAATTATCCGGGCTTGTGCTCCCCCGACTCGAATGCGATACTTTCCCAGGTCAACGGCCAAGAATACTACAGCGACACGAACCGCTACGAGGGTCTGACAAACGCGCATCCCATTTTCTATACGTTTCTCATTTGGCTGGTTTTCAAGGCAACGGCATTCATTGGAAGCCAAAGCATCTCGCTTTTCGTGTTCATGTTCCTTCAGGTAACCTATGTGGCGGCAGCGCTGGCATGGTGCCTTACCTGGCTTGCAAAAACGGGAGCGCGTAAAGCGTATCTAATCGGCGCAACCGCGTTCATTGTTTTGAGCCCCGTAATTGCGAGTCACGTGATCATCCTTTGGAAAGACATTCCTTTTGCGGCAACGCTGCTGCTGCTTGTCATCCACCTGGGCGAATACCTCAAAGATGAGAAACCTACCAGAAAACAAGTAATTGAACTGGGCGTTTTACTTTTGCTGATAAGCCTGTTCCGCAATAACGGCTATTATCTGGCGCTGTTCACGCTGGTTTTCCTGATCATCTTCCGCCCGTTGTTTCGCAAGCCGGCAGCCCTTGTTGCCGTAGCGCTTGTTGTGTTCATGACGGTTTTGCAGGGACCCATCTTCGGCGCGTTTTCCATTAGCAAGGGCCATTTTGCAGAATCCGTGGGCATTCCGCTGCAGCAGCTTGCCGCCACCGTAAGCGTTGATGGCACCATAAGCGCATCTGATCAGGAAGTCTTGGAGCGCATCCTTCCCCTGGAGGAATGGTCGGAAAGCTACGACCCCTCTACATCGAACCCCATCAAGCAAAACGAGCTGTTCAACGATGAATATTTGGACACCCATAAAAGGGAATTTTTTGCCGTGTGGGCGCACGTGTTACCGCACAATCTGACAACGTATATTCGCGCGTGGGTCATGGAAACGTACGGCTATTGGCAACCGGGGTACAACACGCTTATCGGCAGCCTGACATGCACGGCAAACGATGTGCCCGCAACCGACTTTTTCGGCATGGGATACAAGCCGCAATTCATCGCAAACGCACTGCGCGAGCAGTTCCCCGCGCTTCTGGGAATGGGTTCGCTTATTTGGTTTTCGATTGCGACCATGGTCTTCAGTGTTATCGCTGGTCGGAAAGGCGGAAATCGGGCGGAGAAACGTTCGGTGGCGGCAATTATCACGCCCTATATGCCGCTTATCGGTCTGTTCGGGACCATGCTTATTGCCGCGCCCATCGTGAGCGATTACCGCTACATATTCGCGTTATACCTGGTCATACCGTTCTTGCCGCAACTTTATGCGCTCAGCAGAGCAGATGCCGCAGACGCAGGCAAAGGCGGCACGTCGTGGAGCCGTTAGCGTGGCAATTCGGCGGCGTCTTCGCGTGAAAGCAGCAGCCGATACGCAAGCTGAACAAGCCGTTAGCGTGGCAATTCGGCGGCGTCTTCGCCGGTCGATGATCTCTCGACCACTTCCCCGGTCCCTTCGCCAACCACTTCTCCGGTCTCTTCCGCATCTGCCGGCTCAGTGGCTCCAAGGCGCTGTCTTCTTTCCAGCATTTCAACGCGCTGCGTAAGCAGGGACACGTCCTGAACAAGGCTGCGAATCATGTCGGCTTGAGAAGACGCAACCATTGAGCCAGAGAGCACCGCCACAATCAGGAAGAAAATGCACACGAAAAAGATAAGGTTTACCGGCAACTCGAACCCCAACAGGCCGGAAAGCGCGAACACCCACGATGGGATAAGTGCCGCGGCAATGCCCGCAATGCCCAAAACAAGCCACAGCAGTGAATGGCTCACCGACAAATGCTGGCGGCGAATGAAGCGCAAAACAATAATAAGGAAGCAAACGCTTGCAATGAACAGGATGATTCTTTGAGTCGAAGGCATGCTAGCGCTCCTTGCTTCCGTAGGGGCGAACGATAATGGCCAGACCAACTTTGAGCATATAATACAGGGCGGACTTGGCGCCAATGGAAGAGGTTCCGCCCTGGCGCTCGTGCATGATCACGCCAACTTCTTGCACGCGCTTACCCAAAGAAATCATGCAAGAAAGCGACTCCGGCTCCGGATAATCATGCGGATAATACCGAACGAACTCGCGCAAAACATCTTGATTCACCGCGCGAAAACCCGAGGTCACATCATAGATACGTTGCCCCGTAATCAGCTTGATAAGCGCAGAGAGAATAGTGATGCCCGCGCGGCGTGCCACCGTGCTTTTGAATGTGTTGCCCTCGCCCACAAAACGCGAACCGACCGTCATATCCGCTTTGCCATCAAGAATGGGCCGAATCAGACGGTCGATGCAAGATTCGTCGTGCTGACCATCGCCATCAAATTGGATTGCAATCTGATATCCCTCGCTCAGAGCATACTTGTATCCCGTTTGGACGGCGCCACCAATGCCCAAGTTTTGACATAAATCGATATGGTTCGCCTGGATTTCATCAAGAATGCGCGGCGTGGCATCACGCGATCCGTCGTTGATAACAACATAGTCATACGGCAGCCTCTTCAGTTTGCGAACGACTTTTTCGATGTTCGCTTCCTCGTTGTAAGCAGGGACAATAATAAGAACGCCCGCACTTTCCGCGCACGCATTCAAGCCGTCTATTCCCTGTTGCGAAGAAAACCCTTGCGGTATTGAGCCCATAAGAGAGAACCGTTTCCTATTCCTGTATCATACCTGAGCGCCTTACGAAACCCGGATGCTTTGACCAACTGCATGTTCCCTGTCTGTCCAAGTGTCCCGAACGCCCAAACATCTGCGCCTCCAAAAATCCCAAAAGCCGCAGAGAATTGTCCTTTTCCTAACCGTTCAGTATACCTCACCAGGCAAAAATACAGCAACGCAGTAGGATAACGTTACTACCAAAAGCCCATTTGTCTCAAGGGAAAGCGCAGAACAACGCAGCATCTGTCGCACTCGTAACACCCGCTGCAACCGCATTCCCCCAGGAAGCACGCGGGAATCAGAACTCATCGCACGATCGCTGCAGCACGCAAACTACCGGAAGAACCGGCACTTGACAAAGATAATCCCTGCAGAAATGCAGAGCACCAGCGATATGAGCATAGCCCACACCCACGAGTCAATAAACGGCAGGTTGTCCACGTTCATGCCGTAAAAACTAAACACGATCGTTGGAACTGCCAGCACAAGCGTGATGATGGTCAAGCGTTTCATGGCGTCATTCATGCTGTTGTTGATGATGTTGCTGAACGTGTCCATGGTTTCGTTGAGCAGTTTCGAGCTGATTTCGCACATCTCGGAAGCTTGGCGAAACTCAATGCGCACGTCATCAAGCAGGTCTTTATCCTCTTCGAACATCTTGATGTATTTTCCCGCGCCGATCTTCGCCAACGTGGCTTCCATGGCACGCAGAGAAATGGAGAAGTAAATCAACGACTTCTCCAAACCCAACATGCGGATCATCTCAAGATTGCGCATGCTCGCGCGCAATTTCTGCTCGTTTTTCTTGAATTGGCGGTCGATAATGCGCAAGTTTGTCTGGTAACTTTGGGAAACGTGAAGCATCATAAGAAGCAGCATTTGCGTGCGCTGCTGCGTTTTGAGCTCGCGCGAGCGACCTGCCTGAAAGTAAGTCACCGTCGCGTTTTCCTGAAGCGCCACCGTCACGATGACCTGGTGTTCCGGTAAAAAAAGCGCCGAGAGCGGATGCGTGTCATACTGCGTTGTATCGGCAGCAACCTTGTCGTCTTTGTCCTCTACGCAAGGGCAGTCCAAAATAACCAGCGTATGGCGCGAATCTTCGTCGTAGTCAACGTGGGAGCGTTCCTCATCGTCGAACATGGCGGTAATGAATTCCGGCTCAATGTTCAGCGCGCCCTCAAGCCAGCCGCGATCTTCGGCGGTGGGCGCAACAACGCTCACCCAGCAACCCGGCTGAATTTCTTCAAGTTGCGTAAGCGCGTTCGTTGTTTCATCTGTGCGGTAAATAGTAATCATAAGCGCATTATATGCCTGAACGGCACCTTGCAACGCCGCAATGCGCAAAGGTTACCAAGTCCTGACGAATGATTTGCAAGAGGTTTGCAAAGCGAAGGACGGCAGATGAACGCGATCGCGCGTTGGAATCTGCCGCCTTTCGAATCGCCTACAAATCCAGCCCGTCATCAACGGCAAGCCCCTGCGCCAACTCCATGAGAAGCGCCGTTGCCTCCACAGAACCGCGTGCCGAGCACTCCGCCGCCGCCCGCAATGCCGCATCCTTCGTTATGAGCTGGTTCTTCGCAATGAATTTGAGCGTTTCGGCATCGTAGCCAAGCGCCGTGCACACCTTATCGCCCTGCTCGCGCAAGAAGCGGCGGCAATCGGCATCAAGCGCGCTGGGTCCCGCTGCAAGCGGCGCGTCAGCCGCTGCATCCCCCGCCGCAGCAAGCCACGCGCGCCATGCCACGTGAATCTCGGGCGGAATAGCGCGCGGGACCGGCGCGGGAAACGGCTCATCTTTTCGAAGCGGCGGGCGAAACTCGTTGTTCAGGAGCGCGGGCGGAATCACTCGACCACCCAGCGTGACGGATTCCAAGCGCTTGCAACCCCAGAACGCGCGCTCGCCCAACGTGGTAACGCTTGCAGGCATATTCACTTTACGCAGGAAGGCACAACCCGAAAACGTGAGCTGCTCAATGGTTTCAAGATGCGAAGGAAGCTGAATTTCCTCTAGCATGCGACAAATACGAAACGCTTCTTCGCCGATAAACGTCACGCTCTGCGGAATAACCACTTTCTGCAGCGACGTGCAGTAATAAAACGCCCACCGCGAAATTGTTGTCACGCCATCGGGAATTATGACCGTTTTCACAAACGGATTGCCTGCAAAAGCACTCGGCCCAATTGTACGAACGCCCGCAGGGATCGCAATATCGCGCTCCTTGCCTTTATACTTTACCAGCACATCATCGCTGATGGTAAAGCCGTCTTGATACACCACGCCTTGCATGCGGTCGGTTACTTCGGAATCGTCGCCGTAATGCGCTATCACCGTTTCATAAATCATAGAATCATAGTTTCTCTAAATATAACATAAAATGTTTTACTTTATATATCGAAGGCATTGCGTTTGCGCCATTTGCGTTGACGTTAACGCCGCTCTTCTGCATAATATACCAGCTGCATGCGGTTTTTCTTGCCGGGTTTTCGTTTCTTGCGCATGCGCGGCTTCTGCGCGCGACAGGGCACGCATGAGAGCACGCCTTGAAGCATACGGAACAAATACAAGGCAACGACCTTGGCATATACCGTTCGCCT